>JBAZNU010000003.1:300000-498345 GCA_041649015.1 Ignavibacteria bacterium | reverse complement strand
AGAACTACCCGAATCCGTTCAATCCGACGACAAAGATAGACTTCGACCTGCCTCTTGACAGCAGGGTAAACATAAAACTGTATGACATATCAGGAAGGGAAGTGAAGACGATTATGAACGAACAAAGGACAGCGGGATATTACACTGTTCAGTTCAATTCAGCAGAACTTTCAAGCGGTGTTTATTTCTACAGGATTATTGCAAAGTCTACTGGTGCTGATTTTATTATGACGAAGAAGATGATGCTGATTAAATAATCTTAGATGTTTTATCGGATATCCCAATAGCAAAACCTACATGGGTATATCATTAAATAACATCTAATATTTATTCTTTTCCCTTGATAAAGCTTGGGAATGAGTGAAATAAAAAATACGTTATTTCTATCAGTATAAATCATAAATAACTCGGTTTTTTCAGCCTGCCTAACGGTTAATCTGCAGAAGGTTTACCTTTAGGCAGGTGTGCTAATCTCTTATATAAAAATCTTTATCCGAGTTTATCGGTTCTATCAGCTGCAATCTGCGTTCTATTATTTTTATTCATTGTAAAATTACTGCGGTACCTCAAACTCCAGAACCACGGTCGTTCCTTCCCCTTTTTTGCTTGTAAACTTTATTCCTGCTTTCATATCGTCAAGCGCTTTCTTTATTATCGAAAGCCCGAGACCCATGCCTGTGGTCTTCGTTGAAAAGTTAGGTTCAAAAAGTTTTTTTAGCATCTCGTCGTCCATTCCGCTGCCGTTATCCCGGATTTCAACCACTACTTTGTGAAGTTTATTGTATGACTTAATGCAAATCATGCATCGTCCATCGCTGTTGTTTTTTTCCTCGAGCGCCTGTACTGAATTCCTGAAAAGATTCTGGAACACTCTGTTCATTTCCTGTCTGTCGGCTTTCACAAGACTTAGGTCTTCGCTTAACTCTTTCTCTATAATCAATTCCTTGTTCAATGAGTAAAGCGATATAACATCTTCCAGCACTTCGTTAATGTTAAGCAGCTCATAATTCCTTCTCGGAAGTTTTGCATAATCGGAAAATGCCGTTGCAATATTCGCAAGCTTTTCAACCTCCTGTGTAATCAGCTCTTTTGTTTTTTTCAGTGCATATTCAAATTCCTCAAACTCTCTTTCCTGATACAGTGTGTAAAGATGCTGTATTGAAAGCTTCATAGGTGTAAGCGGATTCTTTATTTCATGTGCAACCCTTCGCGCAATGTCTCTCCATGCGGCTTCACGCTCAGCCTTCTTCAGCGCCTCTCTTGACTTCTTCAGGTCATGCGTCATTTTGTTGAACGAATCCACCAAACTTCCGAATTCATCGCTTCGGTCAATATCGATTACCACATCTTCCTCACCTTTTGCAATTTTTTCCGTTGCCTCCTGAAGTACGGATATCGGCTTTGAAAGTTTTGCTGTAATAAATCCTACTATGACAAATAAAATTATAATAACAATAAAGTATGAACCGAATATAAACGTCAGCGTCTCAGTCAGCTCTTCCTGAATCTCTTTCTGCCTGTAAACCGATAATGATGATATTATTCCGTTAACGTTATTATTCCTGTCCTTCAGCGGTTTATATCCTACTAAGTAATTCTGTCCCTGTATTTCCTTGCTTTCAAGAAAAAGGTCGCGCTTGAGTATCAGTATGTTGAAGTAACCCTCTTCCGGAACGCGTGTATCCAGAAAATCTGATTTGTAAAGCTCTTCATTCGTCGTCGCAATCAACTTTGACTTAACGAATATGTTAAAGTTTTTATCAACGTTGCCGTAGCTCTTTGTGAGTATTTCTCTGCCGGCAAACTTTATCGTATCTGTCGGCTTGTACCTGTTAAATAAAACTTTCTCATCTTTAAGCGTCTCGTTCAGAAGCCCGAGGTCAGAGAGCAGCTGGTTCCTGTAACTCGTATCATTCTTGCTGCTAATGTACGTCCTCGTGTAAATTGCTAGTATGACAATAGGTATCACTGATACGAATATAAATGTCAGGAAGAGCTTCGACCTGAAATCTATTTGAAGAGAACGTATGTTTAGAAGATATCTTGATGAATAAATTATGTTAAAAACAACAAAGATTGTTAATGCAAACAGTACAAACTTAAGGAAGTAAAACATAAGGAGACTGAAATCATCGCGCTTAATGCTTATCACAAAAATTCTTTCGTCGGATGAATTAACGGGACTGTTTATCTTTATGTAGTATGAACGGTACCTTTCGTTTACGAGAGGGTCGTAACGCCAGGTACTATTTTTCTCTGTTGCTTTTACACTCTCTTTGAAGAGTCCTGTAAATTTCAGTACGCTTTTAGATACCTCTGCATCGGTTGAGTTAATTATTTCATCGTTCAGTATTTCCGTTATTACAGGTTTTGAGATTAATCTGTCCGATATGTTGCCGCTGTTAATGTTTGAGTTACCCGTAAACTGATTCTCAGTAAAAAGATTTATCGTTTCAGAATTCAGAATAGCAATAACGTATCCTTTCAGCTGTGCATACTGTGTATTCCGCAATTCTTCGTTTTCAATCGGAAGAATTCCTGCAAAGTACTTTTCGTTAGTGTTTTCAATTATTATAATATTGTCGAAGAAAATCGGCTCGGGTGTTTCCGTAATGTCAAAATCCTTGTCAGCATCAAAATCTGATTCTTCCTGTAACGTATCCGATTCGTCTATTTCATCGACTATATTCCGCGAAAAATAATTCGTCTTTAAGAATGCGATCACACTGTCACTGTTAATCAGATTGTTGCTGTTGTTAAAATCGCTAATAATTCTTTTAGACGTGTCTGTCAGTATTATATCCGATTTGTACTTTTCAAAGTTGAATTTTCCCTTGCTCCAGATAAAGTATGGAAGTTTTACGGCTTTGTATTCATCGGTTATATACTCGTCTATGTATTTATCTTCCTGAAGCTTACTTAGCTCGTCGGAAAGAAGGAATATAATCTTATCGTTCTGATTCTCCGTCAGCCCGGCACCTATCTTCTCAGCGTAGAACGTCTCCTGCGATTTCGTAAACTCCAGTATCAGCACGGGCGTTATTATGATACAACCGAGTAGAATTAAAGACAAATTCTTCACTGTAAAAAGCGGTATGTTTCTCTTTGAACTTATCTGCCTGAAAAAATAAGTGGAAATTGAAAAAACAAGAAGTGTGATTATAATCCTGTAAACATCTATTATGAAAAAATCTATTTGAACAGCATTGAAGAATTCATTGACTGCAAGGAATAAAACCAAAAGAATGAGTATAAACGACTTCCTGTAAAACTTCTGATGTAAAATGCTTCTCGAACTGTTAATGAGAGTTATTACAAGCGATACATTTATGAGTATATACGCAAAAGTTATAAGCAGTATAGAAAGTTGTGTTACAAAAAGCGGAGTGTCGGGTATTATGTTAGACTTATCAAGAAGCTTTATGTTAGAATCAAATATAAGGCTCTGAATAACGCTACCGTACACGTTGAACAAACCGAAATATATAACGATAGCAAGAATGAATAATCCTGCATGAAAAAACCTTAATCCGTTTTTTTCCTGTCTGCTTTCCGATATATGTACAAATACATTCTTGATTAAAAATGAGGAATATACTACCACGAAAAATATTGTGATAAGTACATCACCTAGCGACTGGAAGATTCCGCCGCCGAGCTTTGATGCGAAAAACTGCGGATTGAAAAGTTCATGGTCCATGAATGCAGAAGGAAACCCGCTCAATATCCAGAAGAACCTCACTACAAGCAGTGTCATCAGGAATAACAAAAGTCTTATCCAGATTGATTTAAAAAGATTTACAAACTTCAGCAGTATGGGTATTAAAAGTATTGTAAATAGAAATCCAAGTACCGAAAGCATAGTTCCTGATAACTCTTCGATGTTATTCCTGTGCTCCGAAAAATTGTATCTTGGAAAGCTGAGATACCCGATCGTATTCCCTTCATCACTGCGGAGCACCAGCTTTCCGTACAGGGATGAAAGAGTGTCCTTATTGG
This sequence comes from Ignavibacteria bacterium, assembly GCA_041649015.1. NCBI lineage: Bacteria > Pseudomonadati > Ignavibacteriota > Ignavibacteria > Ignavibacteria bacterium. Next base: position 494,346 of record JBAZNU010000003.1, on the reverse strand, counting down.
AAAAAATTTCCGCCGGTCCTGCCGGTATTATATTAACGGGCTCGCTAAAATCTTTTGCGATTTCTTCAGTGAACAGCTTTCCGTTGAATTCATACTGCGAAGGACTGTACCTGCTGTCTATAAGTATTCCGAAAACAAGTACACCCTGTACATACGTTTCATTATCCAGCCTGAATATTGGTGTGTACTTAATGAGGTACGTAAAAAACCCGATTTCTTTTATTATCATCGTGGATTTTCCGTTCAATGCTTTTTGTATAAGTATTATTTCGGGGTATAGCTGCTTTCCTTTGTAAAAGACCTGCTCTATTCTTTTATCAAACAATTCAATGTCGTAATTGTCGCCCGAGCTTATATTCAGCACATTTTCATAGAGTCTCTTCATATCGCTTCTCTCGATGTCCCTTCTTACATCAAGATTTCCGGATATTTTTAAAGACGCTTCGTTAAGCCTGCCTGCAAGTTTATTAAAACTTAAATCAAGCTGTTTTTCTCTTTCTTCGTTCTTTTCTTTTATTATCTGCCCTTCGGTCTCGGTTGCTCTTGATATGATAAAGTTGGAGGTTATCTTTACTGCGAATATCCATATCAGCAGTACTATCAGCAGAACTGACATCACTTTATACTTGCGGGGGAATAAGTAAGTTAAGTACAAGTGCGGAGTGTTTAAGTTTTTAATTCAGGTTTATCTGGTCAATGTACCACGAATAATTCTGGTACTTCAGAGATACAGATAATTTTAATTCACGTTTTCCCGAACCTATGTTGTAAGAATACTTTCCCATTACAAAAGCATAAGAATTCTTGTAATATGAGTTTATCAGCTTTACGCTCGTAACTTTGAAATAGTCTATGAAATCCGAAACTATGTATTCCGCCTGACCGGTGCTGTAATATCCTTTTTCGTTGCTCATAATATCAAGAAATACTTCACCGTTAAAATATTTGCTTATCAGGCTTACACTGCCGTACGAGAATCCGTTCGATATTTCCTTAAACGTTTTCTTGCAAAGCTCATATTTCTTCTTCGCATTCTCAGTTTTAAATTTCTTTTCTTTCCACCAGCTATCCTGTGAATATGATTCTGCCGGTATTGTTAAAAGAATCATAAATGAGAAAAGAATTGCTAATTTGCTGCTCATTTTCATTATGATAATTTAGTCATTTATAATTCTTTTTTCAATATAAGAGTACAAGTTCCTGAATTTCACATTCTTCACAACCTTCTCTTAGCATAAGTTAAAATCCAATACAATTAAACAAGGATACGGTTACTTATAAAATAAAAACATTAAAACCCTTAACTAATTTCAAATAAAAAAATCAGTATACTTAAGTGATTTAGACAATTTTTTTACAATCTCTGTAAATACAGTACTTTATCTTTTGCCCTTATTTCTTTTTTAACATTGGCCTTACCTTGCGCTCTAATTGGACTTAAATTAGTGTCAAGCCAAACCCAAAAACTGCTCATTTTTAAACTTTTTCAGAAAAAAAGTTTAAGAGTTTAAAAACATACAATTTTGACTATTTTGGCACATTTTGAAGTCTTGAATTCTGCATTTAAATCCCTTTAAAATTCAACTTCAAATTTCCCATTATATACATTGAATTATCGTGCAGAAATTATTATTTTCATTGTTCTATTAAATTCAGGCAGCTTCCGGATAATGTCCTGATTTTTTAGAAACATGCTGCCGGAGTAGCTCAGCTGGTTAGAGCGTCGGAATCATAATCCGCAGGTCGGGGGTTCAAGTCCCTCCTCCGGTACTTATTAAAATTAAATATATTCTAACATGGCAAAGAAAAAAGAAGGTGCGAGAATCAAGATTAAACTCGTTAGCGTTGAGGGTGAACACAAAGGAAAAAGTGTTTACGTTTCATACAAGAACAGAAATAATACTAAAGAAAGACTCGAACTTAAGAAATACGACAGATTCGCGAAAAAACACGTTTTACACAGGGAAGCTAAATAACACTTCCCTGTTATTTCTTACTCTGCTTGCCCTTTGAAGCTCGCTACTCTGCTCTATATTAAAAACTCCGAAGGAGATTTTCTTCTTCTTAAACGTACCAATAATCCTAACATGGGATTTCTATCACCTCCGGGAGGCAAACTCAAAACCGATATTGCGGAATCCCCTTTCTTGTGCGCTGTTAGGGAAGCTTACGAAGAGTGCGGCATAGTTTCGAAAACGAATGACTGGAGTCTTCTTGGTATAGTTACCGAAAAGAACTATCCAAATATCGGAAACATCATGATGTTCTTGCTCATGTACAATAAATCCGTTGATAAGCTTCCGGCTGATTTCTCGGAAGGCAGTTTTGTGTTTGTACCTCAATCCGAAATCATGAAAGCACACATTCCTGATTCAGATAAACTTTATATTTGGAATTTTGTTTTAAATGGAAATGGTAATCTTTTCAGCATCTCAATCGATTGTGACACTACTCCTTTCAGATGCGTTACCGAAACAAATTAGAATAAAAACATTAATATGCATAAGAACAGCACAATTACAGAAGAACTAAAATGCACACTTCCTGATACACAGAATCAGACGGATATCCGTGATATACCAATCGATAAAGTCGGCATTAAAAATCTCAAATACCCAATAACTGTTAAAGACAAGGATGGCGGTGTTCAGTATACTGTGGCTACTTTTGCAATGACAGTCGATCTTCCAAAAGAGTTTAAAGGTACTCACATGAGCAGGTTCGTTGAAGTCCTGATGAACAAGAAAGAAATTCACATTGACTCTATTTTTGAGATTCTTAAGGAAATGCAAAACAAGCTTCATGCAAATTCTGCTCATATCGAACTTGACTTTCCTTACTTCAAGGAGAAACTTGCTCCTGTCAGCAGGAAACCATCATTAATCGATTACAGGATTAAGTTTCATGCTGTAGTGAACAAGAACAAGAAAGACGTAATTATGACTGTTGTCGTTCCGGTTAAAACCCTTTGTCCTTGCTCGAAAAATATCTCTAAATACGGTGCACATAACCAGCGCGGTGAAGTAACGGTTGCTGTAAGGTTCAATGATATTGTATGGTTTGAAGACGTTATAAGCATTGTTGAACAAAGTGCAAGCTGTGAACTTTTCACTCTCCTTAAAAGAGAAGATGAAAAATACGTTACAGAAAAAGCTTATGAAAATCCTGTCTTCGTTGAAGACGTTGTACGAAACGTTGTTACTAAACTAAAGCAAAACGATAAGATACTATGGTATCACGTTGAAGCAGAAAACTTCGAAAGCATTCATAATCATAACGCCTACGCGATGATAGAATCTCACGAAAGTTTCAGCAACGGACATGCAAAAGATTTCATGATAAAAAGATTTTAATCTGTTTACTGTCAGGCAGCATTGCCGGTCTGACAGTATTTTTATTCTATCCTTATCAATCCTAATGATTAATCTTAATACGCTATCCCTCAATTTTCTCGCCGGAATATGCACTAAAAAGTGTATTGTTATATGCATCAATATAATTTAATATTTGATGAAATTCATTTTTGCTTTTGTTAAATATATACTCTGATATTAGTATAAAAGTATAATATATTTCAGCAAGGAAAACACGAAAGAAAAAGTTTGTGTTTTCTCTTGGATTTATTCGTTAGACATTACACTGTTTAATTAAATACTTTATCGCTATGAAAACAAAATTAAGGATTTTCTTAATCTTACTCTCGGGTATACTGTTTTACTATTCAACACCTTCAGCACAGCAATATACCGACGAGCAACTCCAGAAAATAATTCAAAATCCATTAGCTTATCTGAATTTCCTTCCTATTCAAAATAACACTTATTTTAACCTCGGTTATAATAATGACCGGACTTTGAATGAACTGAACATTCAGATGGTTTTGCCGTTTAAATTATGAAAACACGTTAATGTGATTACCAGAACTATTTTCCCGGTTATTACTGCACCTGTGGATGTGAATAAGTCCGTGACAGGGCTGGGTGACATAACTATTGATATGTTTTTCACTCCCTCTGATCCCGGGAAATATATATGGGGACTCGGACCTATCTTAACATTCCCTACCGCAACTATTGACCCTGTCCGTTCAAAGAAATGGACGGCGGGACCGGGAATATGTTTTCTTACGCAACCAAAAGGGTGGACGCTGGGTATGTATGCTCAGAATTCCTGGTCTTTTGCGGGTGATGAGAATTATCCGGAAATAAATGCTTTCCTTTTGCAGTTGTATATCATTAAAAATCTACCCGACCTTTGGTATATCAGCACAGAACCAACGATAACTGCAGACTGGAAAGCACCGGAAGACGATAAATGGACGATTCCTCTTGGATTTGACATCGGCAGGTTATTTACGTTTGGTGATATTCCTGTAAATATTCAGGCGGGTTATTATTACTATGTTAAAAAACCGCAATACGGACCGAAGTGGGCAATTAAAGCAGAAGTATCATTTATATTTCCAAAACTTTTTACTTCCAACTTCTGATAGCTTTATTTAAACGAACAGAGATTGCCATGCAGTCCCTGTTCGTCTAAATAACTTTTTATTTTACAGACTTTATCAGTCTGGAAATTTCACTCGTGAATTTCCTGTGACTGCTGTAATGAATTGTATTGATACCAAGTTTCTGAGCCGATAGTAAATTCTCTTTAATGTCGTCAATCAGCACCGTTTCTTCGGGTAGCAGTTTGAATTTATCGAGTGTGTACTGAAATATTTTTTTATCAGGCTTAGCCATGTTTACTTTGTACGAAAGTACACGATTCTTGATAATCTTTATAAACGGGAAATTGTTATTTATAAAATTAATGTGCGGCGAATCAGTGTTTGAAAGCAGGTAGAGTTTGTACTTCTTAACTCTTGATATCTTCTCAAGAAATCTTTTCATGTTTTCATTTACCCAGAATATATCAGAATAAAAGTAAATAAAATCATTATAACCTATCTTAAGGTCAAACTTCTTTTTAAGTTTTTTGAAAAAATCCTTGTGACTGAGTCGTCCGGTTATAAGTTTAATATCGAGCCTGTTCTTTATGATAAATTTCTTAAACTTTGCTGCATTTAGTCTCTTCTCTCTCTCAGCAATTCCGCTGTAAAAATACCCAAGGTCGAAATACACGAGTGTATTCCCGAGGTCAAATATTATGTTCTTTATACCGGACTTTTTATTCAAATTAGAGGTATCTGGTTTCTAATACATTAAGATTTTCGTCCAGCTCGTATATCTTTGGATTTCCGGTCGGTATCTCTGTCTCAAGAATCCTTTCCTTCGAAAGATCTTCAAGATGCATTATCAACGCCCTCAGACTGTTTCCGTGAGCTGATATTAGAATGTTCTTACCTTCTTTCAGCTCGGGAACAATTTTTGCATTCCAGTAAGGCAGAACTCTCGCAGCAGTATCTTTCAGACTCTCGCCGTTCGGAGGCTGTATATCGTAACTGCGCCTCCATAGCTTCACCTGTTCGTCCCCGTACTGCTTTCTTGTTTCGTCTTTATTCAAACCCTGAAGATCTCCGTACATTCTTTCGTTCAACGCCTGGTCTTTTTCGACAGGAATATTCTGCTGACCAATTTCTTCAAGAATTATATCCAGAGTTTTCTGGGCTCTGACTAGCGCAGAGGTAAACGCTTTGTCGAACTTGTAACCCTTTAGTAACTTACCTGCATAGTGTGCTTCCTCAATTCCCTTCGGAGAAAGGTCTATGTCTATCCATCCTGTGAACCTGTTTTCAAGATTCCATTGTGATTGTCCGTGTCTGACTATTACGAGTTTTGGCATATAGTTATATTTTATTTCTTCCATTTTATTGAACAGCCCATCGAAGGAACCTGTTCTTTTCTGATTTCATTTCCGAGTAAAATCGACTTTATTGCATCGTCAAGGTCATGACTTGTTACCTTCTCTTCTTCTTTCCAGTTATCATCAAGTCTGCCTCTGTACTTTAGTATTCTGTTCAAGTCATACAGGTAAATATCTGGGGTACAAACTGCATCGAAATCCCTTGCCGTCTGCTGTGTCTCATCTGCAAGATAAGGAAAATTAATTTTTCTTTCTTTGGCAAAATTTATCATATTCTCAAATGAGTCCTCCGGATAAAATTCGGTATCGTTTGGATTAATACCGATAAACTGAACTCCATCATCAACGTACTTTGTCTGCAGGTTTACAAACCTGTCGATAACAGCTTTTACGTAAGGGCAATGATTGCACATGAAAATCAGGACAAGAACCTTTGAGCTTTGAAAACTGCCTGCGCTGTAATATTTGCCGTCAGTTCCTCTTAGGTTAAAGTCAATAATATGTGAGCCGAGATTTCCCGGATTACTGCTAAGGAGTGCCAATCAGGTATACTCCTCCTCGTCTTCAATATCTGAGTATTTATCCGGATGGTAATCTTCGTAAACAAAAACCTTGCTTGTCTTTCCTTTGTCGTTTTCCACGAACTGTGCAAATACTTCATTCGTTATAAACTCGTATTTTTCCTTAATTGAGTATTCACTGTTGAAATGAACGAGAACGTTATGCTTTTCTATTAAGGATAGTAATTCGAGATATTTCTTCTTATCAATAGTTCCGTCTTTGCTGTACTTCCCCGGTTTTCCGATTAGTTCATAAACGCTTACTAACTTTGCTCTGGGTTTCTTACTTAAGAGTTTCCTTTCTTCCTCTAAAAGATCTTCATCGTCTGTTGAATACTTTTCATTATCCTCAGGGTCGTTCATGACGTCGTCGTCATACGGTTCCATTAGATTATTCTTTTCTTTCTTCTTTTCTTTGCTTCTTTTCAATATTGAAATCAGTTTAAGTTAAAATTATAAAATTAATTTTCTCATTCAAGTTAATTTATTAAATATTTTATGTGTTTAAAATAAATATATATAAAAGGAGTGCAGAATATTAAACTGTCGAACCTGTCCAGTATCCCTCCGTGTCCCGGGATTAAATGCGATGAATCTTTTACTCCTGTGTATCTCTTCAGGAATGACTCGAACAAATCTCCCGTAGGAGCCATTACACTCACAAGACCTCCTATTACGAGACTGTCCGTCAACGTGATTTCTTTTATTATGAAATGGAAAACAATCGATGTTACAACTGTAAATATAAACCCGCATATCAGACCTTCAACGGTTTTATTCGGACTAATTTTGGAAAACTTGTGTCTGCCAAAATACTTGCCTCCGAAAAAAGCAAAACTGTCATTAGCCCAGATAAGGAATAACAGCAGGTAAACTAAAAGATAGTTTTTTCCAAGCTCAAAAAGCAAAGTAAAAGGTATCGTGATGTATACGAGTCCGAATAAAACCAGCCCTGCTGTTTTAACTTTGTTTTCCTTACTGCTTAATGCTATTAGAAGAAAGGTGAAAAGTAAAGCAGTAATAAAAATTGAATTAAAGTATTCAGGATAATATACGTGAAATGTTAATGTAATTATTGACAATAAAACCGTAGTATAAATATCGGTCATTAAATCCTTTTGTCTGAACATTATAATGAGTTCATAAAAACATAAGGACTGAATCAACAATACCAATGCAAAGAAAGCATAACCGCCCGCATAGACTAAAAACAGAATCAGCGGAATTCCTATTACACCAATTAATACTCTTGTTGTTGTATTAGACATCAATCACAATTTTATCTTTATTTTCGGTACCCTTGTTCTTTATAAAGAACAGAATTATTATAAACAAAACAAATGAAATTATTCCTGTAACAATCAGAGGCATATTATCATATATTGTACCTTCAGGATTCTCGAATCCCTCTTTACCGTAACGGAATACAAGATAAGCCGAAAGAAAATTATTCACAAAATGAACAGCTATCCCGGTTAAAATACTGCTTGAATAATAGACTACATACGTCAGATAATAACCGAGCAGAATTAAAGGAATCAGGTTAAAAGGATGAAAATGAAATACAGCAAATATAAAACCTGTCAGGAATACTGCTTTACTGCTTATCATAGTACGTTCAAAGTTATGAAAAACAAGACCTCTGAAGAAAAACTCTTCACATATTGCAGGAGTTACTGCTATCACAAAAGCAACAAGCACAAATTCACCTATACTGTGTGCATTCACAAGATTAAGAGTAACTGCCTCAAGTGCATCCATCAATTCTTTTATCTGTTTTATTGCCTCTCCACCAAACGGCAGTGATTTAAGCAATAAGTTCTGCAGATACATAAAAGACTGTATGGCAGGCTGAACAACTACCATACCTGCAATTCCAAGCCAGAACACCGACTGCTTTGGTTTATTCAGCCGGAATGTTTCTTTTGGTCTGGTTCCCTGCAGCATATTTAGCAAAAGCACAGGAACCAGGATGAACATGAACTGCGAGAAGGATATTATTATTCTCGCTGTATTAACATCTGTATCGAGTGTTTTAAGGTCATCACCGTATATGAACAAACTCAAGAGTCCTCCGAAAATCTGATATGAGATGAATACAACCATCAAAGAAAGAACTACAAACAACGCGGGCTGCATGTTAGCAAGCGGAGCTTTTATTCTGCTGTTTTCATTCCTGTTTTCGGTGCTGTCCAATATAATTTTTATGCAAATTATGAATTATTACAGTCAATTTAAAGGTTCTTTATAAAATTGATTTTCAATTAGAATAAATTTATTTTTATTAATGCAGGATTCAAACGAAAACTATTATCAAGCAGAGGATGTACGCAGTGATTATAACAATAGAAGAAAAAAACCTCTATTCTTAATAAACATACTACTCTTTCTTCTTACATTTTTTACAACAACTCTGGCAGGTGTCGGATGGCAAAACATAGACCCTTATCAGCTTGATAATTTTACCAAAGGATTAACATATTCAATACTCATTCTCAGCGTGATAACCGCACACGAATTCGGTCACTACTTTGCAGCAAGGTTTCATAAAATTGAAGTTACGCTTCCTTATTATATACCTTTTCCGTTCCTGTTCCTTAATCCTTTCGGAACAATGGGTGCAGTAATAAAGATGCTTTCACCGAATCATTCAAGAAAGTCTTTGTTCGATGTTGGAATTGCTGGACCTATCGCAGGCTGGATTTTAACAATAATCTTTCTCGTCATAGGCTTTGCTACTCTGCCTCCTATTGATTATTTATATCAGATACACCCTGAATATTCTAATACAGGAATACCTACGGGCGGTTTAACGTTCGGATACAACGTCGTATTTCTTGTTCTGGAGAAGTTATTTTCTTTAAACAACACCGTATTCATACCCCCTATGAATGAAATTTACCACTATCCCTTTTTATGCGTGGGCTGGTTCGGTCTGTTAATTACATCTCTCAATATGATGCCTGTCGGACAGCTCGACGGCGGCCATATTTCGTACACAATGTTTGGCGAGAAATCAAAGTATGTTGGATATGTTGTTTTCTACACATTGCTGTTTTTTGGATTTATCGGAATATTGCCGTTATTAAATATTAATATTACAATCGGTTCAATCAACTGGCTCGTTTGGGCATTACTAATACTTTTTATAATTAAAATAAAACATCCGCCTGTTTGCAGAGATTTAAACGAGCCTCTCGGAAGGTCAAGAATTATCCTCGGATGGTTCTCATATTTTATCTTTGTGGTTTCTTTCTGTCCAATACCTGTCAGCGAGGGATTTTAACCTATGAACAACAAAAGGGCATTGTTTGTAATATTTCTCGTAATCTTTATTGACCTTCTTGGTTTTGGAATAATTATACCCGTACTTCCCTTCTTCACTGAAAAAGTTCTTGTAATGAGCAAAACTGAAATCGGATTGCTGACGGGAATATACTCTTTAATGCAATTTATTTTTACTCCGGTCTGGGGTTCGTTGTCTGATGTTTATGGAAGAAAACCAATCTTAAAAATGTCACTTGCGGGAAACGTGATTGCTTATACATTAATGGCACTTGTTTTCACGAATGTAATACCCTCAGTTGCTTTGCTTTTTACAGCACGGGCTTTTGCAGGGTTCTTTTCAGCCAACCTCTCCGCTGCACAGGCAGTAGTATCTGATGTGACAACTCCCGAAGATCGTTCCAAGGGAATGGGAATTATTGGTGCTGCTTTCGGTCTGGGTTTTGTGTTCGGTCCTGCACTCGGCGGATTTCTTTCACACTATTTCGGTTACGGAGTACCGTTAATATTCTCGGCAATATTTTCACTTATTTCTCTTGTTGTTTGTGTTGCCATTTTTAAGGAAACGCTTCCAGATGATTTAAGGTTAAGTAATAGAAAGAATTTTAGCTTCAAAGACGTGAAAATTGTTAATCTGAAAGCCGTTAATGATGTATTAAAACATAAAGATGTAGGAATTTACGTTATCATTTTCTTCTTTATTACGTTTTCATTCGCAAACATATTCGGAAATTTCCAATATTTTATTGAGAGAAAAGATGGTTTGGATATGAATGAAGAACAGACAGGATATCTTTTATCCTTCCTTGGAATAATTGCAGCAATAGTGCAGTCCACACTTATTAAACCATTTAAGAAATATATCGGTGAAGATAAATCTGTCATATTCGGAAATGTACTCGTTGCAATTGGGCTGTTTTTTATACCATTCTCTTCAAACGTCTGGATTCTTCTTGCAGTCCTGACAGTACTCGCTTTTGGTAATGGTTTAAACAATGCGATGGCACTTGGTTTAATTTCACAGAATGTCAGCAGACAGGATCAGGGGGGGGTGCTTGGCATAAACCAGTCATTAAGCTCTCTTGCAAGATTTCTGGGTCCGCTTTGGGGCGGATTTATTTATGACAAATTTGATTATCACTATCCATTTATTTCGGGATCAATTTTTATGACACTTATAACCATCATAGCAATCGTTGTTTTGAGGAATAAACTGATAAACAAATCAATTTAGTTTAAGAAGTAATTTGTTCATAAAGTTTGAGATATTCCTTTGCTGACTTGTCCCAGCTGAAATCAGAATACATGCCCCGCTTAATAACAGTCTTCATTTTATTTTTATCTTTATACAATCTTAATGCTTTATCGAATGAATATTCAAGACCCGCCAGTTCAAACTCGTTAAATGAAAAGCCATTTCCGTTTTCATTTTCAATATCAATCACTGTATCAGCAAGTCCGCCAACATTTCTTACTATCGGAAGAGTTCCGTAATTAAGGCTGTACAGCTGGTTCAGTCCGCAAGGTTCGTATCTTGACGGCATGAAGAAAAAATCCGACCCTGCTGTTATCAGATGAGCTATTACGTTATTATACTCTATGTATATTTTAACTTTGTCTGGATACTTATTCATCAAAGCGGAAAATGCACCTTCATATTTCTTTTCACCAGCACCAAGTATCACTAACCTAAAGTTTTCGTCAATTCGCTTGTTCATTAATTCAAGTATCAATTCAAATCCCTTCTGCCATGCAAGCCGGGATACAATTCCAAAGAGAGGAATATTCACGTCGGCTTCAAGACCAGATATCTCAAGCAGATGTTTCTTGTTCTCGTATTTATCCTTTAAGGTTGTGAATGCATAATTTTTCTTTATAAGTTTATCTGTCTGCGGATTCCAATCGTTGTAATCTATCCCGTTCAGAATTCCGTAAACATTTCCTCCGCGTGAACGAAGAACTCCATCAAGACCTGAACCGAACTCAGGAGTCTGAATTTCCTTAGCATAAGTTGGACTAACTGTAGATATTACGTCAGCGTAATATATTCCCGCTTTAAGAAAATTAGCGAATCCATTAAACTCAAAAGGTCCCCCGAGTACAAACAAACTATTTTCGAATCCGGCTTTAACCACGGAATCTTCGGTGAAAATTCCCTGATAACCTATGTTATGTATTGATAATAGTGTCTTTGATTTTTGAAAGAGAGCATCCCATGAATATTGCAGTTTCAGCATTGCAGGAATCAAAGCCGACTGCCAATCGTTGCAATGAAAAACATCCGGCACCCATTTTAATTTCTGAAGTGTTTTTAATACTGCGTGCAGAAAAAGTATAAACCGTTCATTTTCATCGTTATCACTCGTATAAACAACACCACGATTAAAATATTTGGGACATTCTATAAAGAAAGCATCAAGAATTCCGTTGTGTCTTGTATGAAAAACATTATAATCATGACTGTTTCCTTTTATCACAACAGAATCCGACAATCCTTCTGCCGGTATAATTTCATTTTTGTTTCGATCTATAATGTCATAAAGAGGAAGGAATATTCTTACTTCTGCATTGTTTTTGTTTAATGCTTCAGGAAGTGAACCGCTAACATCAGCAAGTCCGCCGGTTTTAACGTAAGGTACACACTCGCTCGTAATAAAACATACTTTCATAATGCGGTTTAATATTACATGTTTATTGTAAGAGTGTTATCAGATGAATTATACGTTACTTTATAAGATTTAAGGTTTTTTGTAGCAGGTCCTTCCAGAACTTTTCCATTACCGTTAAAAGTAGAACCGTGACAAGGACATTCAAACCCTTTTCCGTCATAATCTACATCACATTTCTTGTGTGTGCAAACAATATTTATTGCAATAAATTTAGATGAGGATTTTCTTATTACAATTACTTTTTCTGTAATCATTGCATAACCGCCGACGTTTGCGAGAGTAGGATAGTCGCCCACATTAATGATTTTCTCTACTGTCCTTTCGTGATTTTCATAGAACTCGGATGATGCCATAAGTTTTAGTACGTCGAAAGAACTGATCGCAAATGCACCTACAGCAATTGTCTTAGCGCTTTTTATTAAGAAATCTCTTCTGTTGAGTTCGTTATTTGACATAAATTGAAAACGTTTATTTTTTAAAGCAGCAAAGATTTTTAAGAATCTTTGCTGCTTTTTATAATTTCTGAAAAATTAATTAATTCTTTGAAGCATTAAAATTACCCTTGCCTTTAAGACCCATCACAGTTGACTTTTCCCAGGTTCCTTTCAACTCATTACCAAACACTTCAAGCCTCAGAAATATGTTATTATCGGCAACTTTGGGGTTCAAATTAACAAATGCTTTTTTAGTTTTTTCGTCCAGAATTCCTGTAAAACTACCTGATTGATAAATTTCGGATTTAAAACTGCTTTCAATAAAGTTTGTAACAGTATAAGTACCGACAATATTAGGGTCAACATAATCTTTGGGGCTGATTATCCCTTCGACCAATGTATTTCCGATTGAATCAGTCATCTTAAAATTATAATTACCTAAAAAAGATTTTACAAAAGGACTGTAAACAACTTCTTTTTCCGAGCAGTTTGTACAGCCTGAATAAATGAGGGATAAGATTGCAAACGCTGATATTATATATATATAATTTTTCATATTTTATTTGAGTAAAATCATTCGTTTAACTTCAGTGAATTTTAAAGATTTTGTGTTTAGATCAGAAGCAAATACTTTATAAAAATATACGCCGCTTGAAAGATTATAAACACTCGTATTAAATATGTAGTTGATGAAGCCAATAGAAGAAATTTCATTGTTTAATAAAGTGGCAACTTCCCTTCCATTAATATCATAAACTTTCAGTGTCACAGAGGAATTTTCTGGCAATGCAACTCGTATTGTAGTTGTAGGATTAAACGGATTTGGAAAATTTTGCATCAAAGCAAACATAGTCGGAGCTTCTGAAGAGTTTATGACGCCACCAAACTTGCTGCACTGATTGTATCTTAATCTGATAGTATCACCGGGCATTGAACCAAAACCGAGTCTTGGGTCTATACTCCCGCCATTTGCTTCCTGTAAATGACAATAACCCATAATAGTACCGATTGTAGGCTTGGTCCCGCTAAAGCAATTACCTTCGGCATAATAGCAGGAATCAATTGCTGTTATTGCATTCAATCTTGTCGGCCACCAGCAAGCATGTGTATGCATAGAACCAAAATTATGACCGAGTTCATGTGTTGCCACCATTACAGTCCACGAATAAGTTGGATAACTGAAGTATGTCGGATCAATATTGCAGAATGAAAATCTTCCAGAGCTGTCCTGTGTATTATAGCTTCCGCAAAGCATTCCAATCCATGCAATACCACCTAAATTAAGAGGTCTCGAACTTAACAATTGAGCAAGGTCACCATTAAAATTGTCCCTCCTGTTTCCTCCGAATTTCAACAGATACGTGTACGAATCGCTCAGGAATCTGTATGGATCGGGTGTATCCCAGACAACTATCGCAGAAATTTGTATGGGAATAAATTCATTCTGGTAAATTGTCGCTACTGAATTGTAGAATCCTGAAATGAAATTTCCAACTGCATTTATATCAGAACCTTTATCCTGATATAGTTTATAATCCGCTTCGATATAAATTTTTACCGGCAGCCTTCCTGTAATCGCATCACCTGTTTCTTTATGGGAGGAAAGGTTTTCATCAGTTTTGTATAAATGCATATCAAGACCATCAACTTTGCATTTAAAATCATTATTAACGAGAAGGTCTTTTTCATTATAAATAATATAATTAGTATTGTTCGAGTTATCATTAATGGGACCAATGTTGAAAGTACCTAATTCGCTGGAAACAACCCCCATAACGAGATTCTCAAATATACTTATAGCTGCTAAAGAATTGTTCTCACCGTTTACTAATCCGCGATAATATACTCCTTTGTTGAAATTCTGATTACCTCCTTCTCCTAAAGTTAATTTAAAATCATCTGATAGAAGCTGAACTTCTTTAAGGTCAAGTGTCAGAGAATTTTTCGAATCAATTGGTATAGTTAAAGTAATAAACTGGTTCTTATTTCTGTATAAATTTGCGAGAGAAGATTTATCAATCTTTAAATTAGCTGCTTTCTTAATATCTCTATTTATGTCATTCTTGGTGAAAGGGGTATTTTGAAATTCGAATAAATTTATATTATCGAATCTATACTTTGATTTGCTTTCGTTTATCATAACTTCAAGTTTCTGAACAGGTACAAGAATTTCTTGTTTTGCTTTTACTTGAGTAACGGCGTTGTTTTCTTTTATATCCATTGAGCCGTAAATAAAAACAAGTACGGCTACTAATACCGTAAATAGCCCAATGTTCATTATAATTTTCTTCATTTTGTTACCTCCATAGTAGAATATTTATCGTAAGTTAAAACACGTTCAATTCCAGATGCACGAAAAATCATTTTATCGACTCCGTTTACCTGTGTAAATGAAACCGTATACGACACTCCTGTGGATGTGTACGTCAAAACATTGTTTGAATATGTGTAACTTTTTGTAATTGAAGTTGCTCCCGGACAGCGAAGAATTGCAGTCCCGTTATTGAAGGTTGCAATTTCACCAAGACATACATCCTGGAGATTTCCCTCCATTTTAACGAGTTGCCAGGATCCTGTCACATCTCCTGCAACTAAGTTATTCAGTATATTCTCGCATTCTGCACCTGTGAATGCAAGACTTAACAGAAATATACTTAGAATGTATTTAAATCCTCTAGTAATTTTTTTACTCATAAATTAATAGTTGTTTTTATTTTGAATAAATATACTTAATTATACTTTATAATTATACATATTACAAACATATTTTATCAGAAATAATTACAATAAACAGAATTGTTATAAGTTCTCCTTGTTTGCCATACTATTTTAAAAAAAGAATATTTAGGCCACGATTATATTTTGCATTGATGATTTTATTTGAAGATAATTTATATAGATTTAAACTTTAACTATAAGTATATTTATTAAAATCATATTTTAAGAAGGATAAACGAAACTGTCACTTATAGTTAGAGAAATCAAATTCTGCGAATGATATCTCAAAACAATGATATTGCATATCAAGGATAGAAAGAAAAACATATTTGAAAAGTTTACTACTGCACAAACCTTATTACTCGGTTATCTGATTTTCATTACAGCAGGTAGTATATTGTTGATGCTGCCCGTTTCTTTAGCAGAAAATAACTCTCTATCAATTATTGATGCTGTTTTTACCACCACATCTGCAATTTCAGGAACAGGATTGATCATTGTAGATACTGCAAATTATTTCACGTACTTTGGACAATTTGTTATTATGATGCTCATACAGGTTGGGAATATAGGGTATATGTTGTTTTTTGCTCTTGCGGTTATTTTATTGGGAGGAAGGTTATCATTTTTTAATAAGGTTATGATTAGAGAATCAATCAGCACTTCGAAACTAGATCTCATGCTGTTTACTAGGAAAGTTTTTAAATATACTTTTATTATTGAAGGAGTTTCGGCTTTATTGCTGACAGTATACTGGACGAATGATTATGGATTTTTCGAAGCATTAAGACTGGGTGTTTTTCACAGTATCTCTGCATTTTGTACAGCGGGATTTTCTTTGTTCAGGGATAATTTGGCAGGTTTTCATAATGACTATTTTGTAAACTTTTCAATTATTGCGACTTCATACGCAGGGAGTCTCGGATTTTTTGTGATTTATGATTTATCAATGTACGCAAAGAAATTAAGGAAGAAAAACAGCAGGGCACAATTATCAACACATTCAAAACTTGCTTTAACAACATCAGTATCTTTGATAATAGCCGGTACGCTTTTTCTGATTTTATCTGAGGGATTAAATCCGAAAAATCACGAATATAATTTAGTGTTGACAGCTTTTTTTCAGTCAGGTACTTCATCAACATCGGCGGGTTTTAATACGGTGAATGTCGGAATCCTAAGCAATGCTTCACTTTTTGCAATGGTATTTTTAATGTTTATAGGTGCCTCTCCCAGCGGAACCGGAGGCGGTATAAAAACCACAGTGTTTGCCTCATTAGTACTGGCTTTGTTCACATTTATTTTTGACAAGAAGAATGTAAATGTTTTTAAGCGTACAATAAAACCTGTTAATTTAACAAGAGCATTCTCAATAATGCTTATGGGATTATCATGGATTTTTATTTCAGTTCTTCTCCTTACTATGACAGAAAACCAGGAGTTTCTGCATATATTATTTGAAACGGTTTCAGCTCTTGGTAATAACGGAATTTCAGCTGGATTTACTCCGGAATTATCTTTTATAGGTAAAATTATTTTATCGCTGACAATGTTAATCGGAAGGGTTGGACCTTTAATAATTGGTTATGCTATTGGGGGTGGTGTAAAAAGTGAGTTTTATAAATATCCTGACGCAAACATATTGATTGTATAAAATATTATAAAATAATAATGAAACAATTTGTAGTAATAGGAGTCGGAAGGTTCGGGTTTAATCTTGCTGTTTCTCTTTCGAAATTAAACAACCAGGTTATTGCAATAGATATTGATAAGAAAAAAATTGAAGATATAAAGGATTATGTGACTGAGGCTGTCATAGCGGATGCATTGGACTTAAGAACTTTGAAAGAGTTTATAGACAAAGATGTTGATACGGTAATAGTTGCAACCGCATCCGATGTCGGAACGAGTACTTTGCTTGTACTTTATCTTAAAGACTTGGGTGTAAGAAGAATTATTGCTAAAGTTAGAAACGAAGACCATGCAAAAGTGCTAAACGCACTTAAAGTAAACGAAGTAATTTACCCAGAACGTGATATTGCCGAAAGGCTCGCTGAAAGCCTAACATTAAGTAATCTGATTGCTCATATTCCGCTCGCCCCTGAATATGGTATTGTTGAAATTGTGGTTCCCGATAATTTTATAGGTAAAAGTTTAAGAGAACTTGATCTGAGAAAAAAATACGGTTACTCAGTGATTGGAATAAAAGATGTTTTGCGGGATACGATTGATGTTAATCCATCACCCGATTTAAAGTTAATTCCTGATAATATATTGCTGATCTTATGTAAAACTACTGAATTTCTTAACGGTAATAATTTTTAGAACAAATAAAAGTTTATTTTTATAATTTTTCTTTTAAAGTTGGAGTAAATTAATAGAGTTACCATTTATGATTAAATTCCTTACATTAAGCATGAGACGAATCTCATTTTTCGAATAAGTAAAAACATATTTATGAAGGAAATAACCGAGGATATTTTATACAAGAAGTTTCACCATTTTAGGTATAAATGTCCTCCTGATATCACCGATCTGGTTTTTCTCGAAATTGAAAAAGATTATATCGGTAGGTACAATTATCTTGCTGAATTAAAATCGCAAGAGACCGTTAACAAGAGCATAGAGAAATACATTAAATCCTACTGGAAGCTTAAAAAAGTAGGTGTGTGCAATACGCCGAAATGTAAGCTATTAACTTCTTATACAAAACACTCAAACTGAAGTAAGTAACAGTTCGTTTTTAATGTATAATAATGGATGATCTAAAGTTTGTAAATTCTCCGGACGCAATAATTGCATATAAAATATTGGGTTCGGGGGAACCATTGATTATGTGTACTGGATTTGCTTCGACGATGGATTTATGGAGCACAGAATTAATTAAAATTCTTCAAGAATATTTTACTCTTATACTTTTCGATTACAGAGGTGTTGGATATAGCAAGAATTTATCCGGTTCATTCTCGATTAATACTTTAGCTGATGATGTTCACACGATATTGAATAAACTGAACATAGAGAAGACAAATGTTCTCGGTTGGTCAATGGGAGGATTTGTTGCTCAAATGTTTGCAATCAATCATTCCGAAAGAGTACATAGACTTATTTTGTATGCTACGAATTGCGGCGGAACAAAAACGATTAATCCAGCAGACAATGTTAGTAATATTCTTTCAAATCCTTTTTCCTCGCCATTAGAATTAATAAATACGCTATTTCCTGATAGCTGGCTTGCATTACATAAGAGACCATGGAAATATTTACCCAATGTTCAAGAATCCTTCAATCCTGAAACTTTAAAATTACAGTATGAAGCAGTTCAGGATTGGTTAAAACTCGGGGGAGGATCAGAAACACTCTTGAATAAGTTACAAATTCCTGTTTTGATAATTTGCGGCAAGGAAGACAAGGTTGTACCATGCGAAAATTCGTATGTGCTTTCGCAATTAATAAATTCACCAATATTAAGTGTTATAGAAGGTACAGGTCACGGATTGATGTATCAGCTTCCAGAATTTTTTGCAAAAAACATTGTAAATTTTCTCTTTAAATAATCTTTTGGACATAATAGTATACTAAAACTCTCCTGAAGCCCGTAAGCCGGATTATCAACTTTTTATAAATAGCAAACAGAAACTGAAAACTTTTCGACACGATTAAGTTGATATACGAACTACGGAAGCATAAGAGAGGCATTTAAGAAGAGTAAAAACTTCATTCTGTTAAATATTACAAAACTCTGTAATTTATTTATGTAAGTTTTATTTTTATTTAATTGTTTTCTTAATGGGAAGAAAATTATGGAATAATATTGCAGCAAGAATTATTAATCCCCCCGCAACCGCTGAAGGTGCCGGCACCTCACCAACTCCAAGAAATACCCAAATAGGATTAAAGATTGCTTCAAGCATTCCAATAACCATAGATTCGGTTGCTGAAACATATCTTATTCCAATATTGAATATAAAATAGCTTATTCCTATCTGAACAACACCCATATAGAATAAGATGAAAAATTCTGTTGGCGATAAAGTTAGCTCGCTATTTACCAAAGGAAAGCATATAATTCCAATAAGCAGGTTTCCGTAGACTACACTTAAAATAGTATTATTACTTCCACTCGTTTTCTTCCATTTAACGAACAATGAAAACAAAGCAAAACATATACCTGCGAGTATTGCTATTAGGTTTCCGTATATATTCCCTATCTCAAGTTTACCCATGAAGAAAAGAAACATACCGCAAACACAAATTATAATCGTTACGAGGTCTTTTCTCCTGAATTTGGTCTTTAGGAATAACGGTTCAAGGAACAGTAAATATATGGGTGCAGTAAACTGAAGAAAAATAGCATTTGCAGAAGTAGTAAGTTTATTCGCAAGAACAAAGAATATTAAAATACCCGAATAAAATACTGATGCAAGAATTGTTAATTTATCAGTTTCAAATGTAATCCTTTTTTCCTTAATATAAAGGATTATAAAAATTGTCAGAGCTGCAATTATCGAACGATAAAATGAAATCTGAAAAGCATTGAGATCCGATAGAACTTTTATGAACAAACCACTTGAACTCCAAAGAAGGGCTGTTACAGAAATATAAACGAGTCCTTTTCTGTGTTGAGGTATTTTATCGTGGAAACTCATTTGTATGATAAAAAGGCTGATAATTGAAGAATCAGCCCTTAATATTTACATCTTTAATTTATTGCTGATTTCCTGGAACATAACTTTAGTCATTTTAGTAAGGTCATAATCATATTTGCAGCCCCAGTCTTTTCTTGCCACACTATCGTCAATACTTGCAGGCCATGATTCAGCAATCTTCTGCCTAAAATCCGGTTTGTAAGTTATTTCAAACTCAGGGATGTGGTTTTTTATTGCTTGAGCAATCTCAGCGGGATTAAAACTAATACCACCAAGATTATAACTTGAATGAATAGAAAGTTTATCAGCTTCAGCTTCCATAAGATTAATAGTTGACTCAATAGCGTCAGGCATAAACATCATAGGCAGACTTGCATCTTCTTTTAAGAAACATTCATACTTCTTTTTCTTAACAGCATCGTAGAATATTTCAACAGCATAATCAGTAGTACCTCCGCCTGCTTCAGTTTTATAACTTATAAGGCCTGGATATCGAATACTTCTAACATCGAGTCCATATTTATAGTAATAATATTCACACCATCTCTCGCCCGCAAGTTTTGAGATACCATATACTGTTGACGGTTCCATGATTGTGAGTTGAGGTGTATTAATCCTTGGAGTTGTTGGACCGAAAACAGCAATTGAACTTGGCCAGAAAATTTTTTTAAGACCATTGTCTTTTCCAAGGTTTAAGATGTTCATGAGACTTTTCATGTTAATATCCCAAGCTTGCAAAGGAAGTTTTTCGGCATTGCCAGAAAGTACAGCAGCGAGGTGATAAACCTGAGTTATCTTATTACGAATAACAAAATGAATTAGGTTTTTTTCATTCATTACATCCAGAATCTGAAACGGTCCGCTATCGATAATATCAGCCGGTGCTTGTTTTATATCGGTAGCAAAAACATTTTCACCGCCAAAGACACCTCTCAATGCTAAAGTAAGTTCAGAACCAATCTGTCCTGAACACCCGATTATCATTATCTTTTCCATAAAATTATAATAAAATTAAAAAGATTTTATCTGACTTTAGAATAAAACTTTTCATGATATTCCTTTACCATTCTGCCAGTATTAAAAAAAGGAGTCAAAACTCTAATTGATCCTCGAATCATATTAATCCAGTTAACAGGAATATCTCTTTTATCCCTATCATAAAACATAGGAATAATTTCTTTCTCAAGTGTATCGTATAAAGATTTGCTCTCAAAATTGTTAATTTCATCATCAGACAATGTATCATAATTTTCAGGACTTTTTATTTCCCAACCTGTTTCTTTTGAGAAACCTTCTACCCACCATCCATCAGTTATAGAGAGATTAATACCTCCGTTGGCAATAACCTTCATACCGCTTGTTCCAGAGGCTTCGAGTGGTTTTCTAGGATTGTTCAACCAAACATCACAACCACCTACAAGACTCTTGGCAACATCCAAATCGTAGTTATCAAGAAATATAATATTGTTTTTATGTCCGTTGTTATGCGCAAATTTAAGAATTTCATGGATGAAGTTCTTACCAGGTTCATCTTTTGGATGAGCTTTTCCAGAGAAGATGAACTGAACTTTTCTCTTATTATCGTCCATTAACTTTTTAAGTCTATCAATATCGCGCAAAACAAGTGTACCGCGTTTATATGTAGCGAACCTTCTTGCAAATCCAATAGTTAGAGCAGAATCATCCAGCAAAGAATATGCTTCGGCAATTTTATCTTCACTTTCATGATGTATCTTTATATTGTCAGCAGTTCTTTCTCTAACAAAGTTAACAAGTTTCTTTCTGTTTTTATTTCTCAAAGACCATAAAGTTTCATCCGGTAATTCAGCAATTTTTCCCCAGATATTCTCAACATTAAACCAATCATTTCCAAAATGATTTTTATATATTCTCTCAGAAACACTTGAGAGATACGTTTTAGTGTGAACTCCGTTTGTAATTGAATCAATCTGCGAGCGGGTATCGGGTAAAGCCCACATCTTTCGTGATATTTCACCGTGAAGTTTACTTACGCCGTTTATGAAATTGGAATTATTAATAGCTAAGTATGCCATGTTGAAGTTATCTACCATTGACTGACCGTACAAATTATTACCCTCTTCAAAAAGCCTATTAAAATCAATTTTCAGTTCTTCTGCTGCAAAGGTTCCAAAATACTTTTCGAACATCCATCTTGGAAAAATATCAATACCAGCAGGTACGGGTGTATGTGTTGTAAATATGTTTGAATAATAGCAAAAATCTTTCGCTTCTTTGAACCCGATACCATGTTTTTTCATAGTATTCTTAATTCTTTCAAAGGTAAGAAAAGCAGAATGTCCCTCATTAATATGAAACGCTTTAGCTTCGATTCCGAGTAATTCAAGGACTCTCATACCGCCGATACCGAGGAGTATTTCCTGCAGAATTCGCTTTTCCGCTTCTCCACCGTAAAGAATATCAGTTATGCGTTTATCATCAACATTATTTTCATCAACAAAAGTATCAAGCATATAAAGATTAATTCTACCGACATTTAATTGCCAAATTTGAGCATAGAGTTTTCTTCCCGGTAATTCAATAGTAATTTTTAACGGTCTGTATTCTTCATCAAGCACAAGACGCATTGGCATAGAGTCAAAATCGTTTAACTCATAAAGTTCAGATTGCCTATTGTCATCTGTGATAATCTGTCTGAAATATCCATATGAGTAAGCCAGACCTACTGCGACAAGAGGAATTCCGAGGTCTGACGCTGATTTAAGATGATCGCCAGAAAGCGTTCCCAAACCGCCGGAATAAAACCTGAGACTTTTAGCAAGTCCATATTCTGCTGAAAGGTAGCAAATCTCCGGCTTTTCAGTCTTATAATATTTCTTTTCAAAGTAAGTTTCTTTAGAAGTAATATATTTTCTGTACTCCCTGTAAAGATTATGTATTCTGTATCTGAGGTTTCTTTTTTCGATTACATCGAAGAGATATCCTTTGTCAATAGCATTAAGAAATTTTACTGGATTCTTTGAAGACCATTTCCAGTAATCCTTATTTATTTCTTCCATAATCTCGTGAAAATCATTATTCCAAGTCCAGTAAAGATTGTTAGATAGTTCTTTTAACTGATTAAGTATCTCCTGCATATTGTTCTTGTTTTAAATTAAATTAATCTTAAGGATAACAAGTGGTAAAAATACATCTAAAATTGATTTTATACTATTGAATAATTTATCAACTCAGTCACTTTAAAATTTGACTATTTTATTAACAGAATATTTGTTTGCTATAAAAGAAAACCCCGTTGTTAAAAAACAACGGGGTTATAATTATTGAAATAATAATTTACTTTAACATCTTTCCATTTTCCATTTCGTAAGCAAGTCTATTTGCTTTGTAAAGATTCTTAACTGCTTCGAGTAAGCCTCTCGAATCAACGGAGACCGTTCTGTTAAATTCAGTTGTAAATATATACCTACCAGGAAGGCTTTCAATATTGCCGTCAAAAACGAGTCCGACTACTTCAGCGTTTTTGTTAATCATTGCGCTACCAGAGTTTCCTCCGATAATATCATTAGTTGAAACCAAATTGTAAGGTGTTTCAAGTTTAAATTCAGAAGGCGGATTTTTCCATCTTTCGGGAAGTGTCCATGGATATTTCTTGCCATGAGAGTAATACCTATCGTATAGACCGTAGAAGGTAGTAAACGGAGGTGCAATAGTACCATTATACTCAAATGATTTTACCACACCATCGGCAATTCTAAGTGTTAAAGTTGCGTCGGGAGGTATGGAAGTACCATACAATCCAAAGAGTGCCTGACCGAGCATTTGTCCATTAATACTAATTCGAGCGTCAATTTCCTTTCTTTTTGCCTGCAATCCTCCGAGAGTAGATTTAGAGTTCATAATAAACTTGATGATCGGGTCTTTTACTAATTTAAGTTCATCTGCAGACATTTTAGCAAGTTTCATCGCACCGTCTTTGTTCGTCAACATTGAGTTTTCGAGTACATACTGAACAGCACCCACCCTATCATTGTTATTAAATGCTGATTTAACAACAGCATTATCGTTTCCAAGATTATCGTAAACGATATTCATGTCAAGTTCAAGAAGTCCTTTATTATAATCTGAGTCAAGATTGTCATAAACAGCGGTAATCAAAGAATCAGGAGTCACCTTACCAGCAAAAGTATTTCTAACGATAATTTTTGCAATAGCAACATATCTTGATTGAAACCGATTAGGCACTTCATAGCCGGTTATATCATTAAAAATCTTTGCATAATCTTTTGACCCTTCTTCAATTTCATTCCAGATGTTTCCGTATTTCGATTTCATTTCCATAGAAGCATCAATCTTTGCCTTTTGAATATCTTCAAAGTCTTTCTTCCTTGCCATCATATCATTATCTTTCAATGCTTTATAAAGACCTTTGTAAACTTTTTGAGAATTTAAAACTCCATACAAAGTATTTTGGTAACGAAGTTCTTTATCGGGGTTGTTTTTTATAAATTGGGCGAGATACTCAGCCATGAAGTTTAATTGATAAAGCCCTGCCGGGACAGTATAATCTCTTGCAAATTCGAGTTGAGCTATAGTCTTTAATCTTTCAGTACTACCGGGATTTCCAATTACGAATACAGTCTCACCGTCTTCGGCTCCGTTCTTACTCCATGTGAAGAAGTTTTTAGATTTTAAAGGTTGACCGTTCTCGTAAACCCTGAAGAAGGCGCAATCGAAATCGTAGCGAGGATAAGTAAAGTTATCGGGGTCGCCTCCAAAACCTGCAACATAGTTTTCAGGAGAGAAGACAAGCCTTACATCATTAAATCTTTTGTAGCAGTAAAGCATGTACATTCCGCCGTTGTAGAAAGTAATCACATTGCATTTCAAACCTGTTTCAGTGTTATACTTTGATTCGATTTCTTTTATTTTATCGGCTTTAATCTTAGCCTTTTCCTCATTCGTGTTAGTCGCATCCATAGCAGAAATAATATCTTTAGTTACATCGATTGTTTTCTGAAGTTGATCGACCCACAAAGTTGGAACGGGTCTTTCATCAGCAAGAGTCTTTGCGTAGAAGCCTGTTCTGCTGAGGTCTTCTCCTTCACTCATAACAGTAGAAACATATCCTCTTCCGCAGTGATGATTTGTCATAACGAGTCCATCCTCAGAAATAAAAGACGAAGAACACCCGTTACCAAATCTAACTGCAGAGAGTTTAACGTCTTCGAGCCATTCCTGAGTTGCTTTAAAACCATAAGTTTTTTCGAAGTAGTCAACGGGAGCGTGTTCAAAAGTCCACATTTTTCCGAGGTCGAATACATCCGATTTAATGGTTTGAGCAAAACCCGTATTAAGAGTAAATACAAAGGCTATAAATAAGCCAAAGAAAATATTATAAATTCTTTTATTCATAAAACAATGATTTTAATTAGTTGACAATATTACCTAATTAGATAATACGTTTCAATGAATATAGAGTTATAAAAAAGTTCAATTTAATCTAAAACAAAATATTTCGAAAAAGCAGTAGAAAAGAGAGATTTTTAAATCGGACTATTTACTCTGATAAAGGACTTGACATTTAGTTCGGCAATTACAATCTTTAATCAGATTAAATAGTCTTTTTACAAACATATAAATTATATATAATTATGAAATCAAGAATTAAGCGGGTATTTTTAATCAACATTTTTGCTGCAGCATTTTTAACAGTAATAATGCAGGGCTGCGGAGAGGATAATCAAGAAATAGGAGTTGGACCTATAAAGAAAGTTGAACTTTCAGCAACAATAGACAAGGCACTTGTAGATCAGGGCAAGACAGTATTTGAAGCAAAATGTGTCTCCTGTCACAAGTTTGATGAAAAACTTGTAGGACCGCCTTTAAAAGGAGTAACACAGAAGAGGAAACCGGAATGGATAATGAACATGATTCTAAATCCTGAAAAGATGACAAAGGAGAACATTGAGGCACAGAAATTAATGGCACAGTACTTAACACAAATGACTTTTCAAAACGTAACTGAACCTGAGGCGAGAGCAATCCTCGAATACTTCAGGTCGGTTGATTCAAAATAATTCAAATTAATCATTTATGAAAAAAGTAAATGTCATCTTATTACTCATTTCAGCAAGCCTGATAATTATTGGCGGTTGCGGAAAAAGTAAATCGTCAAAAGGTCCGTTAGTAGAATCTGACGCACCAAATAAAGTTTATGTAGAGCCGGGAAAATACGATGAGTTCTACGCATTTCTTTCGGGAGGATTCAGCGGACAGCTTGCGGTTTATGGATTACCATCGGGCAGGCTATTCAGGGTAGTTCCGGTATTTTCACAGAATGCTGAAAACGCATGGGGATATTCAGAAGAGACTAAGCCTATGCTAAATACTTCATACGGTTTTATACCATGGGATGATTCACACCATTCAGAACTTTCGATGAAGGATGGAGTTCCAGACGGCAGATGGATATTTTTAAACGGGAATAATACTCCAAGGATTGCAAGAATAAGTTTAAGTACATTCAGGACAGACGAGATACTTGAGATACCGAACAGTGCAGGAAACCATTCGTCGCCGTTTATGACACCTAATACAGAATATATAGTAGCGGGGACGCGGTTCAGTATTCCGTTTGAGAACAGGGATGTACCTATAAACACTTATAAAGAGAATTTCAAGGGAGTGCTTTCATTTGTAAAGGTAGCACCAGACAACGGAAGGATGAGTATAGCATTTCAGATAGTAACACCGGGATTTGACTATGATTTAAGTCATGCGGGAAAAGGACCTTCAGACGGCTGGTTCTTCTTTTCGTGCTACAATTCAGAGCAGGCAAACAGTTTGCTTGAAGTGAATGCGAGCCAGAAGGATAAGGATTTTATACTTGCGATAAACTGGAAGAAGGTAGAAGAATACGTAAAGAACGGAAAAGGTACAGAAATGGATGCGAACTATGCGCATAATATTTATGATGACAAGAAACATATGGCAACAAGCGAGATGCAGAAGAAAGTAAGAGTACTGAAGCCAGAGGATATTGCAGATGCGATGTACTATATGCCTTGCCCAAAATCACCTCACGGTGCGGATGTTGATCCGACTGGTGAATACATAGTAGGCGGTGGCAAGTTAGCGTCAGTGATTCCAGTATTTTCATTCTCGAAGATGGTGAAGGCAATAGACAATAAAGAGTTTGATGGAAATGTTGAGGGAATTCCAGTGTTGAAGTATGAGTCGGTATTAGCGGGTGAAGTACAGCAGCCGGGATTAGGACCGTTACATACAGAATTTGATGACAAAGGATTTGCATACACTTCTATGTTTGTTTCATCAGAGATAGTAAAATGGAAGGTTGACACAAGGGAAGTTGTTGACAGAATGCCAGTTTATTATTCGGTCGGTCATTTAATGATTCCCGGCGGAGACAGCAAGAAACCTTACGGGAAATATCTTGTATCAATGAACAAGATTACAAAGGACAGATTTTTGCAAACTGGTCCAGAGCTGAACCAGTCGTCGCAATTGATTGATATATCGGGTGACAAGATGAAGCTGCTGCTTGATTTTCCGACAGTAGGCGAGCCTCATTATGCACAAGCGATACCTGCGGAATTAGTTGTGAAGAACTCCGTTAAATTCTTTAAGATAGAAGAAAACAACCATCCATATGTGGTAAAATCCGAGAAGGATGCGAGAGTAGAAAGAAAGGGAAATGAAGTACATGTTTACATGACGGCGATACGTTCTCATCTTTCGCCTGATAACATAGAAGGAGTAAAGGTTGGTGACGAGGTATATTTTCATGTGACAAATCTTGAGCAGGACTGGGACTTGCCGCATGGTTTTGCAATATTAGGAAATGAGAATTCTGAACTGCTTGTTATGGCGGGCGAGACCTGTACATTAAAGTGGATTCCGAAGACAGCTGGAATTTATCCTTATTACTGCACGGACTTCTGTTCGGCACTCCATCAAGAAATGCAGGGATACCTGAGAGTATCGGATAAGAATTCAAATGTACCGATATACTTTAATTCAAACTACAAAAAAGACGAAAATAAATAATCTCAGCTTTAAGAGACTGCGGGTCTCGAACTTGCAGTCTCTCTTTAAATCACACGAATGAAAAAATCTACAAGAATAATACTATCATTAATCGGAATTGGATTAATACTGGTATACTTTTTACCTGTCTGGGACATAGCACTTGAGGCGCCGCAATATCCTGAGGGACTTGGATTTGAGATATGGATTTACAAAATGACGGGCGACCTTAACACTGTAAACGGTCTTAATCACTACATAGGAATGAAAAGAATAGAACCTGATTCAATTAAGGAACTTCAGTTCATGCCATATTTACTTGGATTACTAATACTTCTACTTGCATTAACTATATATAAAGCAAAGAAGAGTTTAATGGTTATATGGGTGTCTTTACTGATTGTATTCGGGATTGCAGGGGGTATTGATTTTTATGTATGGGAATATGATTACGGACATAATCTTGATACAACGGCTGCAATAAGAATACCGGGCATGACATATCAGCCGCCATTAATCGGTTCGAAGGAACTTTTAAATTTCACGGCGCATTCATATCCTTCATACGGCGGTTATATACTGATATTTGCAGGTATTATTTCAACGCTTTTATTAATTTACGAATTTAAGTTTAACAAAAATGAAGAATAGAGTATTTATAACATTTACATTACTATTTCTTTCAGGATTACTTTACGGCTGTTCGAGCGACCCTGAGCCTATTAATTACAGTTCGGATGTATGTGCACACTGCAACATGAAAATAATGGACAACAGATTTGGTGCAGAAGTACTAAACACAAAGTTGAAGGCATATAAATTTGACGCTGCAGAATGCATGGTTGATTACATAAAGAAGAACACACTCGATATCAAGGAAATGTATGTAACTGATTTTAACAATCCCGGAGTATTTATAACAGCAGGAACTTCATATTATCTAATCAGCCCAAAGAGAAGAAGCCCGATGGGAGAAAACCTGAGCGCTTATAAGACAAAGTCTGATGCGGAGACTGCAAAAAATTCAGTAGGCGGGGATGTGTACAGCTGGGACGAGCTAAAAACACAAATAAGCAAGTAAGACTTTGAGGAAGCTGATTTGCTTTATTTTGGTTCTGGCTGCATTCAGCAGTTACAGAGCTTATGCTTCGAGTGATACGATAAAGCACACACAGGATTTGAAGACATATTTTTCGGGTACATTTGATTATGATACACTATTTATAGAGAATGGAGAATACAAGGCTAGAGATATTACGATTAACAAACATGGGCTGACAGTGATAGGGATAAACAATCCAATAATTGACGCTGAAAAAGAATCCGGTATTTTAACGGTAGAAGCAAATGATGTGACAATAAAAGGAATAAAGTTTAGGAACACAGGAATCAGTTTTGTAAATGATGTTTGTGCAATTAAAGTACAAAATTCAGAAAGAGTTAAGATACAAAACAACATAGTAGAGAACAGTTTTTTTGCGATATACCTTTCGAACGCAAACAATTCTTTCGTATATAACAACGTAATAATAGGTAACTCGGTATCAGAGTCATTTTCCGGCAACGGCATACACCTCTGGAACTGCAATAACATTATTATATCGAGCAATACGATTAAAAGACAGCGTGACGGGATATATCTTGAGTTTGCAAAGAACAGCATAATATTAAACAATGCAAGCAGTGAAAATCTAAGGTACGGATTGCATTTTATGTTTTCGGAAGGTAACAAATATATTCTTAACAATTTTTCGATGAATGGTGCCGGAGTAGCAGTAATGTACACGAAACGAGTTGAAATGATATGGAATAAATTTTTTGACAACTGGGGAGAAAATGCATACGGACTGCTTCTAAAGGATATTGACAACAGCATAATATATTTTAATAACTTTACGAAGAATACTGTCGGAATTTATTCAGAGGGTTCTAATAGACTTACAGTGCAGAACAACAGGTTTGAGAATAACGGCTGGGCAATGAAGATACTTGGAAATTGTTACGATGATGTATTCAGTTACAATAAATTCAAGAACAATATTTTTGACCTTGCGACAAACTCTTCGAGGAACACAAACAAGTTTGAGTACAACTACTGGGATAAATACAACGGATATGATCTGGAAAAAGACGGTATAGGAGATGTTGCATACAGACCGATGAATCTATTTTCGCTGCTGATTGAGACGAGTCCCGATGCGATAATTTTACTGAATAGTTTTATGGTGAATGTAATAGATTTGGCTGAGAAGGTATCGCCTGCATTTACGCCTGAATCTTTAATAGATGAAAAGCCGTTGATGAAAGAGAACATACATGCTGAGAGTTAATAAAATAATTAAAACATACGGAAAGAAATTCAGGCTTGAGTTAGATAACCTTACGCTTGAAAGTCCGAGTGTAGTTACATTGCTGGGACCCAACGGCTCGGGCAAGACTACATTTTTAAAAGTACTGCTTGGTTTGGTAAATCCAGAAAAGGGCGATATAGAATATAACGGAAGTGATATTTACAAAGATTTCGCTTTTAAGACCGACCTCGGTTACATGCCGCAGACTGCTATCTATCCTGATAACCTTAAGGTAAAAGAAATAATAGAGATAACGAAGTCGCTAAAAAACCACACACAAGATTATGACGATGAACTTTACGAGCAATATAAAATAGAATTAATACTTGAGTCGAAGTTTTCGTCATTATCGCAAGGCACGAAACAGAAGATTGCAGCGGCAATTGTTTTTATGTTCAGAAGCCGTGTAATAATACTTGATGAGCCGACTGCGGGATTAGACCCTTATGCATCGGAGATTTTGAAGAATAAAATTTTGAAAGAAAAGAAGGATAGACTTATTCTCTTTACGACACACATAATGAGCGATGTAACAGAGCTTTCAGACAGAGTGATTTATATACATGAAGGAAAACTAAAATATGATAAGATGATGAACAGCGAATTTTCAGAGAGGGACAGCAGGCAGATTGCTTCGGAGGTTGCAAACTACTTTAAGGGATGAGACATGAGAAAGATAATGAAATATATTATCAGAGACGTTGCGCGGAGCAAGTTTATATTCTTTTATACGGCAACGTTATTTTTACTGACTGTCGGATTAAATTATCTTAACAGGGACGAAACAAAGACTGTAATAACAGTTTTAAACGTTGTGATATACCTAATGCCTTTGGTTAACATACTTTACGTATCGCTTCATTATTACAATTCTAAAGAGTTTATAGAGACGCTGCTTACTTATCCTGTAAAGCGAGGGCAGATATTCATGGCAGAATATTTTTCGCTTACATTAGCTTTGATTTTTAGTTACATACTTGGAGTAATTTTTCCGCTTCTGATATTCGGCAGCACGATGCTGATACTTAATTTATTGGTTTCAGGGATATTGCTAATAGCGATGTTTACGTCAATCTCATTATTGGTTTCAATAATTTACGATGAAAGAATAAAGGGAATCGGGATGCTGATAGGTATCTGGCTTTTTATGGCAATTGTTTTTGATGGAATAATATTAATAATGTATTTCTTGTTGAATGACTTCCCTCTTGATAAAATATCCGTAATACTTATAGCATTAAATCCGATTGATTTGACACGGCTTTATATACTTATTAATTTAGATATAGCCTCATTGTTCGGTTATTCAGGAGCAAATTTTATTAAATTCTTCGGGCAAGCATACGGGATTGTAATTTTGCTGCTTGTTTCATTTATATGGATAATAGTACCCACATTGCTTGCGAGAAGAAAATTTAATAAGAAGGATTTCTGAGATACATTAAATATTGAGCGCGGATTTGCAAAAGATAAAAACAAAAAGCAAGAGTTGTTTAATTTTGTAACTTACTATGCTTTATGTGGTTGATTCTGCGGTTGGAAATTATGATTTTAAGTTTTATAAATTAATCTGCTGTATAAAACAATAAATATTGCATGTCAAATTTCTTAAAGAGTCAGTATGTCTTTTTTGCAGTTGTAATATTTACATTATTCCTAAATCCAGTATGGGCATTGTTGTTTGGTATAGCGCTCGGAATGTATAAAATACTTTATAATCCCCCAAAACTAAGCACATACAGGAAGTACACTCTGGAAACGGCAGTTGTACTGCTGGGATTCGGGTTGAGCTTTAATCAGGTAATAAGCGTTGGCTCGAAGGGATTATACCAAACTGCCGCAGGAATAATAACACTTCTTGTTATCGGGACAATACTCGGGTATGTATTTAAACTGAATAAAAAGTTATCGGTATTAATAAATGTCGGAACCTGCATATGCGGAGGAAGTGCTATAGCAGCAGTATCAGGGGCAATAGATGCGAAAGATGATGATATTGCAATTTCAACGGGTGTTGTATTTTTATTAAATGCAGTCGCACTGTTTGTGTTTCCGGTTTTGTTTATAAACTTCAAAATCTCACCTGAAATATACGGTATCTGGTGCGCACTGAGTATTCATGATACAAGTTCGGTTGTTGGTGCTTCTGCAGTTAATGAAACGTCATTAGCAATTGCAACGATACTAAAACTAACAAGAACGCTATGGATAATACCGCTAACAATATTTTATAAGTTTATACACAAGGCAAAGGGCAGTTCAAAGTTTCCTTATTTCATTGCTTTGTTTGTTTTAGCTACATTGATAACAACTTTTCTGCCGATGGATTATTATTCAAGCATTGCATCATACGGAAAAATGCTAATGTCGCCGGCATTATTTATGGTGGGGTATGCGGTTAATCTTGATACTTTAAAAAGAGTTGGAATGAACAGTATAGGTTATGGTGTAATTCTTTGGGTGGTATCAATAGTGCTAGGATATCTAATTGCAGTAAGTATATGAAAGTGCGGTTGTCATTGTCAGTTCATCTTATTTAGATACATTAAATTAACGTTAAATCAGCGTATGGTCAGCGTTGGATTAGCGTATAAAGAGATATTAATTAACTGTTTTTACGACATTGGAACATGTATAATTTTTTATTCCATTTTTATTGGAACTTTTAGAAGTTACATGTTTTTAAGGTTTTATGTGCTAAATGTATGAAAAAGATGAAAATCTAAAATATAATTTGGAGAAAATTTATATAAAAAATAACACGAATTGAAAAATTTCACACTGAAAAAACAGATTGATAATAATTTTGGGGTGCTTTTCCAGGCAGAGCTTAAGAAAGAAAGGCAATGTAATAAAGAACTTGCCGGAATGTCAAAAATATTTAAATAATTTGGATTATTAATTATCAAATGAATGGTTATTTTAAAACATTCAACAATATTTTTAACAATTATTTTAATAAATTAGTATTTAATAAATGAAAAAATTATTATCGCTTTCTCTTGTATTAATTCTAAGTACGATAGCATCGGCGCAGGACTACATAGGAATGACGGGTGCCGAGATTTGTTCACACAACAAATCGAAAAGCGAGCACATCAATCTGCTTGAGCTGTCACCAAACACTCCGAAGCATACGTATGACGTATTAAACTATAAACTTGATCTGGATATTTACACCTGTTTCAAAAATTCCGTTAGGAGTTACACGGGAACAGAGCAGCTTACATTCAGAGTTGATTCGACATTAAACTCGATTCAGATGAATGCATATTTCACTTCGTTAGTAATTGATTCTGTAAAGCTTTTGAACGAAACAAGTCTTGTTTTCACTCACAGTTCATCGACGAATATGGTAACGATTAATCTTGACAGGACTTATACTCCCGGAGAGTTAGTTGATTTAGTAATAAAGTACCGTCATAATAATGTTAGCGACGGAGCGTTTAATGTAGGTTCAGGATTTGTTTATACAAACACAGAGCCTGAGGGTTCGAGAAGGTGGTTCCCATGCTGGGATAGACCTGCGGATAAGGCGACTTTTGACATTACGGTTAAAGTACCTTCGAACGTAAAAATTGGTTCAAACGGAAGGCTTGCCGATTCAACAGTAAATGCCGACACGATTTGGTACCGCTGGATTAGCCGCGATCCGCTGCCAACTTATTTAGCAGTATTGACGGGCAAGACGGGATATATGTTAGATATTATATATTGGCACAAATTATCAAATCCACTTGACAGTATTCCACTTCGTTTATATTACAGTTCGGGCGAGAACATAACACCGACAAAGAATGCACTGCCAAACATGACAACAATATTTTCGCAATTGTTCGGCGAGCATCCATTTGAAAAGAACGGTTTTGCTTCTGTTTCAGGTTACGGAGGTGGTATGGAACACCAGACTTTGACTACGATTTCGCCATCATGGAGTTCCGTAACGAGTTTGATTTCACATGAATACGCTCATCAATGGTTTGGTGATATGATTACCTGCGCAACATGGGCTGACTTGTGGCTAAATGAAGGGTTTGCGACATATTTAGAAGCGATTTACATGGAGCAGATTACAGGATACAGTGCATATAAGAGTAACATAAACGGAGATGCAAGTTCTTATCTTTCAGGAAATCCGGGCTGGCCGATTTACAATCCTTCATGGGCAATTACAACTCCGCCAACAAATCAATTATTCAACGGACCTATTACTTATTATAAAGGTTCATGCGTATTGCACATGCTTAGGTACACAATCGGGGATTCGCTGTTCTTTGCGGGTTTGAAGGCGTACGCAACTGACACGGTTAATTTTAAAATGAAGAATGCTACGACTGATGATTTCACCGCAAAGATGAGCTCGGTTGCGGGTGAGGATTTAGCATGGTTTATTGACCAGTGGGTTAAGGAACCAAATCATCCGGCATACCAGAATACATACGGCATTTCAAATATCGGAGGCGGAAATTACAGAGTGAATTTCACTGCAAAGCAAACCCAGTCGAACACAGTTTTTCATAAGATGCCTATTGAAATAAAGGTATCGTTTTCATCGGGTGCGGATACTTTAATAAGAGTAATGAATGATGTTAACAACCAGACGTTCTCATTCGATTTTAACAGACAGCCGACAACGGTAGCCTTTGACCCTAACAACAACATAGTTCTGAAGACTGCTACGCTGGTTGTGGGTATAGAAAATAATTTGAACACAATACCGGATAAATTTGCAGTATATCAGAACTATCCGAATCCTTTTAATCCGACAACAAGTATTAGATTCGATTTACCGAAGAATACATTTGTTACATTGAGAATTTACGATATGCTCGGAAAAGAAGTTGCGGTACTGATTAACGAAGAAAGAAATGCGGGTTCCTACGGTGTTGAGTGGGATGCTTCGCTATTTCCGAGCGGTGTTTATTTTTACACACTTGAATCGAAAGATTTTTCGGCAACAAAGAGAATGGTAATTCTGAAATAATTCCAAAAAGTATAAACTTAAACACCAAAGGGGCGAAAGCCCCTTTGGTGTTTAATTCTTTATTATTTGTATTTAAGATCTGAGGATTTTCTTATTATTAAAGATGATTTTTTATCGGATCGATGTAAGAGTTCTTCGTGTGCGAATAAAAATAAGTTTCTATGATTTTTAAATTGAAATAACGGGATCTGAAACCTTATCAAATTACAAATCGTATCTTTATATAGAAGTTCGAATATTTTCAAACTAATTTCCCTTGAAATGAAAAATGCAATACTAATACTGCTATTAATTATCATTTGCAATGAGACATATTCTCAGAATTCAGCAACAGTCTGCTATATAGCAAATGAAGGATTTATGGTGGAAGCAAGCGGAAAAAAGATTTTGTTTGACGGCTTATTCGGCGGATTTAATGCTAACTGGTGTGATGTGCCTACCTCTGATACAAAAGTAAAACTTGAAGAAGCAACTCCCCCTTTTGATAACATAGATTTAATATTTATCAGCCATAATCATTCTGACCATTTTAACAAGGAAATGGTTGTAAAGCATTTGCTGAAGAATTCAAAATGTAAAGTTGTATGTCCAGAACAAGTATATAAGAAACTTGAATCTGCAGATGGGTTTAAGGATATACAGAATAGTGTTTTGGAATTTACCCCAGATATTAATCGAGATACAGCAGTTATAATAGATGGAATGAAAATAAAGATTTACCGTCTTGAACACAGCCGCTACATGGGACGAGACTCCATTACAGGTAATGAGATAAATCTTCACCAAAACGTGGAAAACATAGGCTTTCTGCTTGAGACAGACGAAATCCGAGTATTTCACTGCGGAGATATAAATCCCTGGAACGAGGAACAGTTAAAAAAGTTTAATTTAAAAGATGAAAACATCGATATAGCATTTCTTGAACGGCTTTTTCTGACAAACCGAGAGGGCAAAGGCATTGAATTGATTAACGAATATATAAAGCCAAGAAATACAATATTCATGCATATCGATCCCAAGAACAGGGAAATTTATAAACAAATTATTTTACAAATATCGGATGTCCTTCCAAATGTTTTTATATTTGATAAATCACTAGAGTGCAAAGGAATAATTCTCAGATAATAAAATATTAACGAGACTAATTTTATATTCTATACTCGCTTATCTAATTTCCTGTTCTGCAATAATTTCATCTGGTATCTATTAATATCGGAAATGAAAAGAACGGTAACACTAAAATAACGATATACTTTGAAATTTCAAAAAAAGCTAAAGCCCCTTTTGTGTTTAAGAAAAACTTTATTTATGAAATTTTCTCTTCATAACCCAGTCCAAAATCCACATTATAATAAAATATGCGGGCATGACAACGGGATACAAGAGTAATACAAGAAAGTTATAGCCGTGATATCTGCTTGCGTGAGAGCCAATAACATCATCAATAAGACCGAATGCATAAACGAAGAAAATAAGAGCGATAGCGGGAACGACAAGATTACCAACAAGCATAACCCACGAGAATCTTTTTGAAGGATTGATTTTTC
Source organism: Ignavibacteria bacterium (assembly GCA_041649015.1). Taxonomy (NCBI): domain Bacteria; kingdom Pseudomonadati; phylum Ignavibacteriota; class Ignavibacteria; species Ignavibacteria bacterium. Next base: position 457,316 of record JBAZNU010000003.1, on the reverse strand, counting down.
TGTATCTCCACATCAATAACAAATGAATGATTAGCAGTAAAGAACCAATTATCAATGACAGACCAAAGGGCTCTAATTTAAGAAGAAGGTTAGCAAACGAACTGACTTTAGGTGTAAAAGTTATTTCAAATAAATCTGCCGGTAACTTTTCAAACTTCCAAACGGCAACAGAATCAAGCTTTCCCAATGACGGCTGTCCAAGATTTGTTTTTATATCTTCGCCGAGTTCGTTGGCATTAACAGATACTTCCAGCTTGCCGAATGATTTCCAGTACTTCGCGGGGGAAAGTGAATATCTGTAACCATATTCTTTTATCCAGTTAGAGCGATTTTCCCAGATGTTTGCTGTATATTCCACGCGGATAATATGTTCGCCCTGTAACAAATCAACTTCGAAATATATTAAATCTTTTAAAGGATAAATATTATTTGAATTTTCTTTCCATTGGACAGCAACTTCGGGATTATTTTTATTATTACTGTAAAAAGATTTTGAGAAATTATCAAAAGCACCAGAGGTATAATGGTCGGGGATTTTTTGAACGATGACTTCCCTGCCGTCGACCCAGACTTTATAATTCCCTTTATAATCTTGAGCAAAGAAAAGGAGAGGAATCTGACTTCCGTCTTTATCAGATTTGATAACGTACTCGACAAAATAATCGGCAGTTGAACTCTCTTTGTTCAACGTCACATAAATTCTTTCTTTAAGAATATCTATATCATTACTTGTAAAAGCCGATGCGACCTTAGTACCTTCTCGGTAAGGAGATGCCATATTTGCGAAAGTTAAGGAACTGAATGCAAGCAGAATTATCAAGAATATTTTTCTCATAATAAATTAAATTTATATAATGTGTTAATGATTTATACATTTTACAAGGAGATAAGTTCCAAGATAATGATATTACGATAATAAAATTTCTTTATAAATGAAATTGGTAATGAGATTATAATCAAATCATAAGTCCTTTACAGCGAACAACCTGATTTTTTGAACATATAAAGTATGTCTTTGATATTAAAATCCGAATTGAGTATTATTAAAATAAATTAAGACCTAAATAATCAGGCACATGATATCACAAGAATTAGTCAGTAAAACAAAGAAACATATTTAGCAGAAATGGTCAATAGCACTTAGGATAATGCCTTTAATTATTTTAATTGCAGTAATAAAATTTCTCGCTCATAAGTTAGGATTTGAGATTATGGAGTTAAATGCCCTCTTCACGAGTTTAGTTGCCCGAACCATATTTCTATTAGGATTTCTGATCAGCGATATTTTTACCGATTATAAAGAAAGCGAAAAACTTCCAAGCGAGCTATCTGGGACTATGAAATCATTGTCCGACGATACCGACACAATATATAAAGGTAAAAGTTCTGATACAGCCCTTAAATTTATAGAATTTCAAAAATCATTTATTACTTCATTAATTGATTGATTTTACAAAAGGAAAAGATAAATTCCATTTTAATCAAAGTCAGCTTAATGAATGACTTCTTTGTTGAATTCGAAAAAGAAGGTATTCAGCCCAACTATATTATTAAAATGAAAACCGATCAGAACAGCATAAGAAAGATGACTTTAAGAATTGACACAATAAGAGACACTGAATTTGTCAGCTCTACTTATGCAATTGTACAAGTTATGGGCCTTTTAATCGCATTCGGTCTGTTAATAATTGTAATTGGCACATTTCACTCATCATTGTTTTTTACATCCCTTGTCACCTTCTTAATATCTTATATGTATTTACTAATTAAAAATCTTGATAACCCGTTTGATTATTCTGCTAAGGGTGAAAACGGAACAGAGATTTCTTTAAAACCAATTCACGACCTTGAATCAGCCCTGAAATATTATCCGTAATTGAATTAAATAATCAATTATAATTCTTATTAAATGAAAACACAATTTGATAAGAACGATCCAGACAGAAGGAGAAACAATACGGATAATTATAAATGGGGAATTTTTTTTAACTCCAAGGACCCAAGATTTATTTTACCAAAAAGAAATCAGCGGATGGGATGGACTTTGAATTTTGCAAACCCTTATTCTTACCTGATAGAATTGGGTATCATTGCTTTTGATGTTTTTATTTTAAACTAAGACAAAATACATTAATTAATAAAATACGGATAAAAATAATTTTAAGAAATATCAAGCATTTATAGAAAATATTCGAAGCAAGAGACCTAAACGGTAAGCTGCCTGATTTGAATATTTGAGGGTGAAAAGATAGTTTTAATGAGTTAGGAGTAACAAATAATTTTGTATCTTCTTTAAAAAGTTGGTATTAGATTTCTTGCCTAAAGGTAAACATAAAGTAAAATCTAAAGGTAAACCTGCGGAAGGCAGGCCGCTAAGAACATGCGAGAATTATAACTAGGGGCTTGTCGCAAAACTACAATAACCAGGGTAACGTTAAAGAATAAATCATTAAAAGGCACCGGATTTCTGCTTCCGCAGGAATGACACGCGTGGGTAAAAGTGTATAAGACAGATTTCGAAGAGGATCTACGACTCGGAGACAAAGAACGCTAAGAGAAAATATTATTATTTTGATAATGTAAATTGAAATGAGTAAATTTTAAGAAATAGGAAACTAATGGAGACAGAATTAGAAGGGGTTTTGACTCACTCGAATAAAGAAGAAATGATAGAGTATTTGAATAGTCATCCAGAAAGTTTTAAAGAAGCAATACAATTAGCGATTACCGATAAACAACCTTATTCCTGGAGAGCTGCATTTCTTCTTTGGAGCTGCATTGATGAGGCTGGCGGGAGAATGCAAGGGTATACTAATACATTTATAAAGATACTCCCTGATAGAAGGAATAATCAGCAGCGGGAACTGCTGAAGATACTTCAAAAATTAGAAATAGAAGATGAGCTTGAGGGCTTACTTTTTGAGCATTGCGTTACAATTTGGAAAGATATAAGTAAACAGGCATCGGTGAGATACAATGCATTAAAAATATTATTAAAAATGGCGAAGAAATATCCTGAACTTACGAACGAGATAAGTTTTCTGACGGGAAGTCAATATATGAAGACTTTGTCTGCGGGGGCAAGAAAAAGTGTATCAAAGATAATGAAAGAATTTTTAAAGAATAGCAAAAAGAACGTGGATTAGGTAAGATTTTTTAAATTTATAACTATTTACAAGCTAAGTTTTTAAACGAAAGAAATAATGAAAAAAACGGCATTAATAACAGGTGCATCAGCAGGATTGGGAGTAGAGTTTGCGAAGAATTTTGCAAAAGAAGGGTACAATTTAGTGCTTGCCGCAAGAAGAACGGAAAGGATGGAGAAACTTGCGAATGATTTAATTAAACGACATAATGTGAAAATAAAAGTATTGGGAAAAGATTTATGTCACATGATTGAAGTTCAATCGATTTTTGACACGCTTCAGGAAGAAAACATTCATATAGACCTTCTTGTTAACAATGCCGGATTCGGGGACTGGGGATATTTTCATGAGTCGGACTGGAAGAAAGTAGAGAGTATGATTGATGTAAATATAAAAACCGTTACAAAACTGACGTACCTGTTCATGAGACCAATGATAGAGAAAGGGGAAGGAAAAATATTAAACGTTGCATCGATGGCAGCATTTCAACCTGGACCTATGATGGCTGTATATTACGCAACGAAGGCGTATGTTTTATCTTTCAGCGAGGCAATAAGCAAAGAAGTGAAAGGAAAAGGAATTAGTGTAACGATACTATGTCCGGGTCCGACGGAAACAGAATTTCAGAGTTCTGCTAATTTAGGAAAAAGTAAACTATTCAAGCTTACACGCATACCAAGCGCAAAAGAGGTGGCGGATTTTGGATATAGAGAAATGATGAAGGAAAGCCTTACGGTTGTTCCTGGATTATTGAACAAGCTGGTAGTTCAATTTATCAGATTTTCTCCAAGAAAGCTGGTATTAAGTGCGGTAAGAGCGATACAGGAAAGAGAATAAAACGTCGAATCCGTTCAAGAAATGCAGGGAAACAGGAAAATCCTTGTCTTTTTATTATTACTTTAGTAATTTACTTTAAATCTTCTACCCATTACTCTATTGTTAAAATGGATTTAAGTATAAGAACGATAATTTCTATTATATTATTTGCGTCGATTATTCAATTCATCGTACTTTACTATCAGTATAAAATTAATAAAAAATATGCCGGTATAGGCTGGTGGCTACTCTGGGCGGGTGCGGAATCAGCTGTTTTTTTAATAATGCTTTTCCGGAGCCATATACCTTTTGCTGATTATTTTCTGCTATTACAGAATATGATGATATTACTCTGTATGATATTTTTATACATCGGAATAATGCGATTTATTGGGCGGGATATCCATAAGAATCTTATACTGATTAGCTCTATAGTTTTTTTAGTAGTGCATTTTTACGTTACTGTTATTGATAATTTCGCACCTTATAGGACAACTACAAACAACCTGTTTATCGGATTAGTAACATTCTTAATTTCTTATAGTCTTTTCAGGTATAAACCAAATTCAATAAAAACTTCAGCAAATTTTACTGCTTCGGCATTATTCATACACAGTATTGTGTTTATTGTAATCTCGTTTTTAAATTTTTACTACAGAGAAAATATTAATCTCTTTAACGCGACAATATTTAATTTCATTCAATATACTAATGTATTTCTTTCGGGAATTCTCTGGACTTTCGGAATTATACTGATGTTAAACCAAAGATTGAGTTCTGAACTCAGAGATTCATCAGAGGATTTTAAACTATTATTCAACTCAAGCCCGGATGATGTACTATTAACGAAGATTGAAAATGGAATGATTGTGGATGCAAACGCCGGTTTTACAAAAATAATGGGATTCGAACGAGAAGAAGTTATAGGTAAATCGATGGTTGATTTAAATATCTGGGAAGACATAGAAGAAAGGAAGAAGTTTATTCAACGAATAATCGAGAAGGGGTACTGTGAAAATTTCGAGGTAAGATTTATAAATAAGTTTGGAAAAAGAATAACTGGATTACTATCCGGGCAAATCATAAATTTCCAGGGAGAACCTCATATTTTAAGCGTATCGAGAAATATCACCGAGCGAAAAGCAGAAGAAGAAATAATAAGAGAAAGCGAGGAGAAATACAGACTTCTGGCTGAAAACATGGCAGATGTTATTTGGACAATGGATGTTGAGACGATGAAATTTTTGTACATAAGCCCCTCTGTTTTTAAACTTAGAGGATATACACCGGAGGAGATTATTTCAAGTACAATTGATTCAGCACTGACTATCGAAGGAAGTGCATATGTCAGAAAAAATGCGAACATGATGGTTGAAAAACTTAAAAATGATACTGAGTTCTTTGGAAAATCATACACAAATATAATAGAGCAACCACGTAAAGACGGAACAAACGTTTGGACAGAGTTAGTAACACGATTCTATTTGAATGATAAAACCGGAAGAATAGAAATTCATGGCGTGACACGAGACATTTCAGAAAGGAAAAAAGCTGAGGACGAAATTCGACGAAAGAATAAAGAACTTGAGAAATTAAACTTAGAAAAAGACAAGTTCTTTTCAATAATTTCGCACGATTTAAGAAGCCCATTTAACGGGATACTCGGTTTATCGAATCTAATGGCGACGGACATACAGCAACTTACAAGAGAAGAAATACAGGAAATATCGTTGAACTTAAACAAGAGTGCAAACAACTTTTACAGACTACTTACAAACCTTCTTGAATGGGCAAAAATGCAGGGGAGAATGACAGAATACAATCCCGAAAAGCTCATGTTGAAAAATTTCATATTCGAAGTAATTAATCTGTTTACGGAAACGGCAAATAAAAAAGACATAAAACTTGAATTCACGGCAGTTGATGGATTTGAGGTAACAACCGACCGATTCATGCTTGACACAATATTACGAAACTTAGTATCGAATTCATTGAAGTTTACGAATAAGGGCGGCAGAATTGATATAACCGCAAAGAAAGACAGCAAAAAGACTGAAATTACAGTAAAAGACACAGGAATCGGGATGAGCAAAGAAATTTTGGAAAATCTTTTTAAGATTGACAGCAAGCAACTGAGTCGTTACGGAACAGACAATGAGCCGGGTACGGGACTTGGTTTGATATTATGCAAGGAGTTTATTGACAGACATAATGGAGAGCTTCGAGTAAAAAGTGACGAGGGGGCAGGAAGTGAATTTACAATTGTGTTATTAAATGACGAGGTTGACACATAGCTCTAATAACAAATATCTTCTCTAAAGCGATATCAAGAAAATTTTTAATACTCCGTAAAAATAATTCAAAACTCATATTTTCAAAAATAATACTTGTAATTTATTACGAATTAAATTAATTTAAATTCAATTAGCACATAACACATTAATTATGACTATTGTATAAATATAGATACAGAGACAGTAGCGATATTAGTCGTAATTACGCATTTAATCCAGATTGCAGTGTTTCTTCATCAATACAGAATAAACAAAACATACAGCGGTTTAGGTTTAGGATGGTGGTTAGCATGGAGCTGCACTCTAACAGCCGGAATCGGAAGTGAATTTAAGGTAATATTAGAAGCTGACGAAATTAAGGAAAAAACAGAAAAAAATATATTGCAGAATAAAAATCAACAGTACTTTTACAGACGAGAGGAAAATACGGGATAACATTTTCATTTTATTTAATTAATAAATAAAAGAGAAAATATTTCAAAATTAATAAATTATTCACTTATTATATTACTGAGATACAAACTTGAGGATTTAATCGATGTTAAGTTATTCCAGAATTTACAGGAAAAGCTTGATTCCGTTTATTCATTTCCGTCAGCAATAATTGACAATGACGGCAAGGTACTAACAGCGGTAGCATGGCAAGACATTTGTACAAAATTCCACAGAATAAATCCGTTATGCGAACGTGAATGCGTTAAGAGTGATCAATATATATTAAATCACATAGAAGAGGCTAATCCAGCGGTAAGCTACACTTGTCCTCACGGATTAATAGACAATGCAACACCCATAATAATTGACGGAAATCATTTAGGGAATTTTTTTACAGGACAATTTTTTCTTGAGGAGCCTGATATCGAATTCTTCAAAGGACAGGCAAAAAAATACGAATTTAACGAGAAAGAATATTTAGACGCTGTAAAAAAAGTACCCGTCTGGACGAAAGACAAACTAATAGCTTATTTAGAGTTTATAAAAGTGTTCATTGAAATAATAGCAGGTATAGGACTGAAGAGTTTAAGAAATATAGAGTACAATGAAATAATAAAGGAAAGTGAAGAGCGTTACCGATTAGTTTTACAGAACACTTCGGATTGGATATGGGAAGTAAACAAAAACGGCAAATATGTTTACTCATCGGAAAATATTGAAAGGATTTTGGGATACACATCAGCAGAAATAATGGGAAAGACACCTTTTGATTTTATGCAAGAGAAAGAAAGCAAACGAGTAAATGAGATATTTAAAAATCTAATTGAGACAAAGAGTGTAATAGTGAATTTAGAAAACTGGAATATTCACAAAGATGGACATCCAGTTTGCCTTTTAACGAATGGATATCCTTTATTAGATGACACTGGTAATGTTGTCGGATATAAGGGAGGAGATACAGATATAACATTACGAAAGCAATCGGAATTAAAACTAAAACAGCAATTATTATTTACCACAGCATTGAATGAAATTGCTGAAATTATAAGTTCAAACGACGACTCTAACGATATACTGAAAAACACAAACATGATTGTAGGAGAAACACTCAAGGCAGACAGAATTTCAATTTATGATATATCATTCGAAAGAAAAAGTATCGAAGGATTGTGTGAATGGCTCCGGGAAGATAGACATGAAATAAAATCGACAAAGGGACAATTTACTTCTTTAGAAATGTTTCTGAATACTTTTAAAGGAATAAGGAAAAGCCGAAAGCACATTGAAAGTCACTCAAATGACATTAATGAATTAATAAAGAAGGATAAAAGAGAAAATCTTCTACACGGAGATTTGAATATAAAAAGTCTTTTATGGTATCCGTTCGCGTTCAATGAATATGGATACTATTTATTTACGATAAATCAAATTTCCGAGCCAAGAGTCTGGACAAATGAGGAAATAAACTTTATAGAGTCCGTTGCAAAACAAGTAAGTCTTGCACTTATGAAGATTAGACTTCTTGAAGAAAGAAAAAAAGCAGAAGATGCATTAGCTTATAACCATCGAATGCTTTTGAAACTTTCCAATCAGGTACCTGGAGTAATATACCAATACAGATTATATGAAAACGGGAGCTCATGCTTCCCTTATTCCAGTGAAGGAATGAATGAAATATACGAATACTCACCAGAAGAAGTGAGAGAAGATGCAACGCCAGTTTTCGGTAGACTGCATCCGGATGACATACAACGAGTATCGGATTTAATATTCGAATCAGCAAGAACTCAAAATGTATTTTACTGTGAATTCAGAGTAGTCTTACCCAAAAAGGGATTAAGGTGGAGGTTCAGCCATGCAGTTCCCGAGAAAATGAAAGATGGAAGCACGCTTTGGCACGGGATAATATATGATATAACAGAGAGAAAGAAAACCGAAGAAGAACTGATACGAGCAAAGGAAAAAGCCGAAGAAAGCGACAAGCTAAAGTCAGCATTTCTTGCCAACATGAGTCATGAAATCAGAACACCGATGAACGGAATTCTGGGATTTGCACAATTACTTAAAGAGCCGAAGTTAACTGGAGAAGAACAACAAAATTACATAAGTATAATAGAAAAAAGCGGTGCACGTATGCTTAATATTATAAACGATATAGTAGATATTTCGAAAATAGAATCGGGGCAAGCATTAGTAAAATTATCTGAATCAAACATAAATCAGCAAATTGAATATATTTATACTTTTTTCAAACCCGAAGCAGAAAGCAAAAATTTAAAATTGTCTTACGATAATTCATTGCCAGATACGGATGTCGAAATAACAACTGACAAGGAAAAACTTTACGCTATACTTACGAATCTTGTGAAAAACGCTATAAAGTTTTCGTACAAAGGTACGATTAACTTCGGTTATAAGAAAGAAAAGGATTATCTTGAGTTTTATGTAAGAGATGAAGGTATAGGGATTCCAAAACACAGGCAGGAAGAAATATTTAAGAGTTTTGTACAAGCAGATATTTCGGATAAAATGGCGTTTCAAGGCGCCGGTCTTGGATTAGCGATTACCAAAGCATATGTTGAAATGCTTGGGGGTAAAATTCGGGTAGAAAGTGACGAGGGAAATGGTTCTACATTTTACTTTACAATTCCATTTAATATTAGAAAGAAAAATAAGAATGAATCGATCGAAAGAAAATCAGAAAAGAAAGATGAACAATTAAAGAAGCTCAAAATTTTGATTGCCGAAGATGATGAGGAATGCAGCATGCTTCTTGAATTAATGGTTAAAAAATACAGCAAGGATACTTTAACATCAACAACGGGGATGGATACACTGGAGATATATCGCAACAATCCAGATATTGACTTAATATTGATGGACTTAAAAATGCCAAATATGAACGGTTACGATACAACAAGAGAGATAAGAAAATTAAACAACGATGTAATTATCTTAGCACAGACGGCGTTTGCACTTGCAGGCGATGAAGAAAAAGCAATTACAGCGGGATGCAACGGATATTTATCAAAACCAATAAAGCAGGAAGTAATTGATGAATTAGTGATTAAGTATTTTAAGAATAGGTGAAAAACCTCAAACCGTAGGTTTTTCAGAAAGGAAAGGATCAGAAAAAACAGGAGCTACTCAGTAGAAACTGAATCTTTACGGAAAGATACACAGAAAAATGATAGAGACAGTCTTCAGGGACAGCCTCGTCATTTTACTTAAAAACTTATCTTACCAGATGACAGCTCTTGTAGCGGGATCTTTGTACATTTTCCCAGAAGTGATATTGAACGCTTCGTAGAACTGCGGTATGTTGTAAACGATACCGTTTACACGCGCAAGAGAAGGTGAATGCACATCTTCTTTTAATCTTTTGAGAAGTTCTTTTTCACGAATACTTCCTCTCCAAATTTGTGCATAAGAGAGAAAATATCTTTGCAAGGGTGTGAATCCTTCAATTTCTTTTGCAGGAGGATTTTTATCCCAAGCTTTTTTCAATCCCTCAAGACCAAGAGTAATACCACCAAGGTCGGCAATATTTTCACCGAGTGTAAACTTTCCATCGACTTTAAACGTATCAAGCACGACAAAGTTATTATACTGATCGACAAGTATCTGAGCTTTTGCTTCGAATTTGGCTTTATCATCATCTGTCCACCAATCTTTGAGATTTCCCTCGGCATCAAACTTTCTTCCCTGATCATCAAAACCGTGAGTAATCTCGTGACCAATAACTGCGCCAATCCCACCGTAATTTACAGCATCATCACCTTCCGCAAAGAAGAATGGAGGCTGAAGAATACCTGCGGGGAAACAGATCTCATTATTGGTTCCAGAATAATAAGCGTTAACAGTCTGCGGACTCATTCCCCATTTTGTTTTATCCACCGGTTTACCAATTTCGCTGATGTTTTTGTTAAAATTAAATTTTCTTACATTCAAAATATTATCAAAATACGAATCTCGTGAGATTTCTATCTTTGAATAATCTTCCCATTTATCAGGGTAACCAACTTTAATACCCATTTTATCAAGCTTAATTAACGCCTGCATTTTGGTTTCATCTGACATCCAGTCAAGTTTTTTAATTCTATCCGACATAGCAAGTTTGATATTAGCAACCAAATCCTTTATTCTCTGCTTAGCCGCCGGAGAAAAATGTTTTTCAACATAGAGTTCTCCCAAAGCTTCACCAAGAGAACCATTAACAACATCCAGTACACGCTTCCAGCGAGGTCTAATTTCTTGCGCACCTGACATAAACTTTCCATAGAAAGCAAAGTTAGCTTCAACAAAATCACTGCATAAATAAGTAGAAGCATTATTTATAAGTCTCCATTCGACATAATTTTTTAAAACTTCAAGGTCTGTATCCTTAAAATGTTTTCCAAAATCCTCGAAATATTTTTTCTGTCCAATGTTAATATCACCAGGATTTTCGACTCCTATCTGCTTCATATAAAGCTTCCAGTCAAAACCGCTGCTTAAGGCTGATAGGTCATCTAAAGACATTTTATTATAATTCAGCTCGGGATCACGAAGCTCTAGATTAGAGAATGAGGAATTTGCAAGAATTATTTCAAACTCTATTTGCATCTTTGCCTTTGCTGCTGCAAGCTTTTCATCATATCCGACAAGTTTGAACAACTCTGTCATATATTTTTGAAGTTCGGTTCTTATTGACTTATTCCTCTCATCATCTTTTAGATAATAATCCCTGTTCGAAAGAGTAATGCCAGACTGTCTCAACGAAGCTATATTCATAGAACTATTTTTACGGTCGGGTGAAGAACCGAAACCGAAGAATGATGACGACCCGCTTGTATTCAGGTATGCGATAAACTTAATTAAGTCCTCTTTTGAATCTATATTTTTAAGTTCTTCGAGTCTGCTTTTTATAGGCTGGTATCCTAGTGAATTAATTTTTGCTTCATCCAGGCCACTGGCAAATAAATCACCAATTTTTTGTTTGTTTGAACCCGGAGTACTTTTCTGAGTCGATAATTCCTCAATAAGAGCTTTAAGCTGACGGTCATTATTTTCACGAAGCTCATCGAATGCTCCGTAACGGGTCAAGTCAGGCGGCATTGGAGTATTTTTTATCCATGTTCCATTTGCATAATTAAAGAAATCATCTCCGGGATTTATACTCAAATCCATATTGTTTTTATCAATTATCGGCTGAGCAAAGGAAGATGTTACAAATCCTAAAATCAGGAATAAAGCAATAATGTTTTTCATTTCGATAATATTATGTTTAGATTTTATGTTAATAATAAAATAGAATTGGTGAATGATTAAATAATGTTCTCACATTACAAATCTTTTCAACTCACAATAAATTATGAATAAGTCAACTTAACTTCCTGAGAAACACTTTCATGTAGACTCAGAGCAACTGGGCACGTTTTAGTAATATGCTCAATTATTTTCTTCTCTTTATCTGAATAATTATTTGCGGGAAATTTAATTTCTATATGAATTCCAGCTACTTTTCTCGGTTCAGAGGACATTATTTTTGTAATTTCGGCAGTCGCTCCGTCAATTGAGAAACCGTGATTTTGAGCTGCAATACCCATGATTGTAATCATACAAGCGCAAAGCGAAGATGACATAAGGTCTGTCGGGGAAAAGGCTTCTCCTTTCCCATTATTATCAAACGGTGCATCGGTAACAACTACCTGTCCTGATTTCACATGAGTCATCTCGGTTCTTAAATTTCCGAGATATTTTAAAATTGATGTGGGCATATATTCCGGTTTAATTGTATAAAAATAAGTATTTTGATTATGTTTTTAAATGATATAAGTTAATATAATTTCGCAAATTAATGCCTTAATACTGTATTTAATTATGAGATACCGACTGAAAGGACGGCTGACAAAAACTCATATGTAAAAATGTTTATTGTAAGATGAAAATACTGTAAGCAACTATTACATTTAAACTCGACGGCTCATTTAGTATATTTATAATTACATTAAATTTGGAAGAAATAACTGATAATATTATAAAACAAGACGCACCAAAGCCGAGTGATTATTGGGCGAAGTTGACCGAATACGAGGGACCTCTTGATATACTTCTCCACTTTGTAAAAGAAGAGGAGTTAAATATATACGACATACCAATATCAAAAATAACGAAAGATTTTCTTGAGTTTCTGAACTATATGCAGACACTTGATATTGAACTTGCCGGAGAGTTCCTACTTATGGCTGCGGAACTGATGAAAATTAAAGCACGAATGCTTATACCTCAGATAGTAGAAAATGAAGCAGAAGAAGAGGATCCCAGATATACACTTATAAGAAAATTACTCGAGTACAAAAGATTTAAAGACGCGTCAACAGAACTTCTGAAGTATGAAGAAAGTGCAAGGCAAAGATATTTCAGACTCTATTTTAAAAAAGATCCGAAAGAAGTTGAGTTAGATGTATTGAATGATGCCGGACTTCAAAACCTGACAATTTTCAACCTGATTAAAGGCTACAAACATGTAATCACGAATGTAAGACATGAAATTGTACATCCAATAGAGTTAATGAATACAACACCTGAAATTCAGAGAGAATTTTTGATAAACTTCTTCAAGACGCGATTATCTATAAACTATAAAGAACTGATATCTACGATGGATGAGAAAATGGTTGTAATATGTACATTTCTTTCTATATTACAGTTAGCACTGGAAGGTTATCTCGGGATTATATTTAATGAAAAAAACCTGTCTGAATTTTCTTTAATAAAAATTATAAACGAACACTTGAATTGATTACGGACGGAATTAAGAATATTGTTGAAGCTTTAATCTTTGCATCTGACGAAGAAATTACAATAAGAGAAATAAAAGACCTTTTAGACACTTTCAGAATAAACGTTTCAATTAAAGAAATTGAAGTTTCAATAGATGAGTTGAACGAAGAATACGAAAATAACTGTAACTCATTTGAAATAATAAAACTTGCCGGTGGTTATATATTTGCAACTAGAAAGAAGTATTCTCACTTTCTCGGAAAACTTACTGCAGAAACTCAAAAGAAAAAGCTTTCCCAATCTGCAATTGAAACACTTGCAATCATAGCATACAAACAGCCAATCACGCGTTCTGAGATTGAATTTGTCAGAGGAGTAAATGTTGATTACATTGTTAACTCGCTTCTCGAAAGGGATCTTATCACGATTAAAGGCAGGGCTGACGGTCCGGGAAGACCGATACTATACGGCACGACGATAAGTTTCCTTAAAGTACTGGGATTAAACGCAATAGAAGACCTACCTAAGCTAAAGGAAATAAATGACATACTTAAGAACGAAAAGATAGAAGGAATTTCCGAAGCAGATATTGATTTGTTTAATTCAATGAGCAGTCAGGGGCAAGAAGAATTTACTGGCAGTTCGCCGAACGAACGGTTAAACTTCGATGAGAGTGCAGAGAAAGAAATAGGGCAAAAGGAGGAATTTGAAAAATCGAATAACGAAATTGACTTTAATGAAGAGAATATAGTGGAAGGGTATAAAAGCGAAATAATCAAAGATACAGGATTTGATACTGAAATAAATGATGATTTTAAGAACGCAGATGATGATTCCGAAAGTAAAAATGAGGATAACACGAATTAATGAAGGAAAGTGAAAATTACACACGGCTAAACAAATATCTTTCGAACAATACAGAATTTGCAAGAAGAAAGATTGATGAGTTCATAAATCAAGGCAGAATAACCGTAAACAACAAGGTTATACTTGAGCAGGGTTTACAGATTAATCCCGAGATAGATGAGGTAAGGCTTGACGGCGAACGCATAAGAGAAAAAGCTAACAAGAAATACTTTATACTACACAAACCGATAGGATTTATAACAACTACAGATGACGAGAAGAACAGAAAAACTGTTATTGATCTTATTAAGACGAACGATAGAGTTTTTCCAATAGGAAGACTTGACAGTGATACAAGCGGAGTTTTACTTCTTACGAATGACGGTGATTTTGCTAATAAGTTGATGCATCCAAAATTCAAGGTTGAGAAGACTTACATAGTCACTCTCTCGAAACCTCTTGAAGAAAAGCTAAGGGCCAAGCTATCAGGAGGGATAAAACTTAACGGTAAAAAGACAGCACCTGCCAAGATAGTTCATCCGAATAAGAATGATTTAAGTATTGTATCGATAACCTTAACAGAGGGCAGAAACAGGCAAGTTCGCAGAATGTTTGAAGGATATGGATATTTCGTAAGGAAACTTCACCGTATTTCGTACGGACACCTAACTGTTAAAGGTCTAAATGCGGGCGAGTACAGAAAGCTTAATAGAGAAGAAATTAATAAATTTAATAAATAAAATGACTGAACAAAACGAATTAGTAAAAAGAAGATTAGAAGAGCTTGAAGAAATCAAGAGACTTGGAGTAAACCCTTACCCGCACAGATATGACGTTACAGACAAGGCGGATGATATACTTAAGAATTTTACTGACCCCAAAGATGAGACTGAAGCAGAGCTCAGGAAGAAAAGCACCGTTTCAATAGCTGGAAGGATTTCTGCTATTAGAAGAATGGGAAAAGCAACGTTTTGTCACATTAAGGACGACACAAACCGGATACAAGTTTATATCAAGAAAGATGAAGTAGGTGAAGTAAGTTATGCGATAATGAAGATGCTTGATATCGGTGATATTATCGGAGTTAAAGGGTTTGTATTCAGAACGAAGACGGGGGAGGTATCGATACACAGCATATCTCTTGAACTTCTTACAAAATCAATTCTTCCTCTTCCAATCGTAAAGGAAGAAATCACTGAATCCGGTGAGAAAATAATCCATGATGCGTTTGCGGACGTTGAACTACGCTACAGACAGAGATACATTGACCTTATAGTTAATGAAAACGTAAAGGATACGTTTATTAAGAGGACAAAAGTAATCAAGTCCATTAGAGCAACACTCGAAAAGCACGGATTTTTTGAGGTAGAAACACCAACATTGCAAACAATCTACGGTGGAGCAAACGCGAGACCATTTATAACGCATCATAATGCACTTGACATTCCTTTATACCTGAGAATTTCAAATGAGTTATATTTAAAGAGACTGATAGTCGGGGGATTTAACAGGGTTTACGAATTCGTTAAAGACTTCAGAAATGAAGGAATAGACAGAACACATAACCCTGAGTTTACGCAAGTTGAATGGTATCAAGCATACGGTGATTATACAGACAGCATGAACATGTTTGAAGAAGTTGTTGAGTCAGCATGTATAGCTGTTCACGGTTCAACCAAATTTGAATATCAGGGAACTCAGATTGATGTTGCCCGTCCTTGGAAGAGACTTCAAATGACAGATGCAATAACGGAGAAAACCGGTATTGATGTTCTTTCGATGAAGAAAGATGAAATAATAATGTTCATGAAGAAGAATGACATAGACCTTGATCCAAAGCTTGCACACAGCAAAGGACTTGTTATAGCAGCATTATTTGAAGCACTCTGTGAGGAGGAATTAAAACAGCCAACATTTGTTATAAATCATCCGATTGATACAACGCCGCTTTGCAAACCGTTAAGGCAATATTCACTTGCAGAGTTAGAAGAAATGAAAGACGATCCCGAAAAGGTAATATACGTTGAGAGATTTGAACCGTACATTAACAAATGGGAAGTCGGGAATGCATACACCGAACTGAACGACCCAATACTTCAACGGAGACTTCTTGAAAGTCAGGTTGAAAGAGGAAGAGGGGGGGAAGAAGACACACATCCTTTTGATGAAGACTTTGTAAAAGCAATAGAAGTTGGAATGCCACCGACGACGGGTGTCGGGATGGGGGTTGACAGAATAGTAATGTTACTTACGAATTCTGTTAATATCAGAGACGTTCTGTTGTTTCCATTAATGAAACCGCTTGGGTAAATTTTATAAAGGCAGCAAAATGAAGTATAAGAATAATGTTTTAGAATTAGTCGGGAACACTCCACTAATAAAACTAAATAAACTCACAAAAGGAATTAAAGCCACAGTACTCGGGAAGATGGAATCATTAAATCCCGGGGGTAGTGTTAAAGACAGAATTGGAAAACTAATGGTTGAGAATGCCGAAAGAGAAGGCAAACTAAAACCCGGCGGGACGATAATAGAGGCAACGAGCGGTAACACTGGTATAGGACTTGTACTTGCTGCTGCTGTAAAGGGTTATAAATCTATTATAGTTGTAACAGATAAGGTGTCACAAGAAAAAAGAAATTATCTAAAAGCATTTGGAGCGGAAGTCGTAGTAGTGCCGAAGAATGTTGGACATGACCATCCTGAATATTACATGAATAAAGCTCAGAAAATAGCAGAAACAACACCAAACTCATTATACATAGCGCAGTACACTAACGAATCAAATCCTACAGCACATTATCTTACTACAGGTCCAGAAATCTGGGAAGCAACAGAGGGTAAAATAACCCATTTCGTTGCAGGTCTTGGAACAGGGGGAACAATTACCGGAACGGCAAGATACTTAAAAGAAAAAAATCCAAACATTAAAATAATAGCGGCAGATCCTATAGGTTCAATCGCGAAACTATACAAGGAGAAAGGAAAAACAGGAGAATGCCAACCTTATTTAGTCGAGGGTATTGGTCTCGACATGATACCTGAAATAATGGATTTTGAACTTATTGATAAAGTGATTGAAGTGAGCGATAAAGATTCTATTGATACATGTAAAGCGCTTACAAAAGAGGAAGGAATTTTCTGTGGTGCTTCAACGGGTACGTTAGTATATACAGCATTAAACATTGCAAAAAAGCTTGACGAAAAAGGAGTGGTGGTTTTTATCGTATGTGACACGGGTGAAAGATATCTATCGAAGTTTCATAATGACGACTGGTTAAAACAAAATAATATTTAATAAGATTGTTAATAGAATCAGGAACGGTTCAAAATTAGAACATCATGAGCAGGTTTATAATTTTTCTGATATTTTGTTCATTAAATTTAATCTATTCAGAAAGCCAATCACAAGGATTCAGGGATTTAGAAAAAGAAAAACTTAATACCGGAATTGATGTTAAGCTTTTCAGGAGCATTAATAATTCAAGAAACGGATTTTCAAACACAGTATTACCAATAACAGACAAATCAGTATTACCTCTCAGCATTGTACTGCCTTTTGGAATGGCGGGTGTTGCAAGATATAATACTAATTATTATGATGAGAACTCGGCGGTACTTATGATGGTCTCTGAACTAACTAGTTTAGGAGTAACAGCTGGATTAAAGTACATAGTAAAACGCGAAAGACCTTATGTATCTTTAAAAGACGTATATTTTAGAAAGGATAACTCCCCTACTGACAGGTATTCATTCCCATCGGGACACACAGCAACAGCTTTTTCTATAGCAACTTCATTAACACTAAGATATCCTGATAAACCAGCAGTAATTGCAGTATCCTATTTGTATGCTGCACTAATCGGATACGGAAGAATATATCTCGGAGTTCATTATCCGAGCGATGTATTGGGAGGGATGGTTATAGGCAGCGGCTCGGCAGCTCTTGTTTATGCTTTCCGAAAGGATATTATAGATTTTAAAAACAATTTATTCAACGAAAAGGGTCGTCCTGACAGCAATACCGGAAACATGTCCGCAGGAGCAATACTTGGACTCACAATATGTGCTGACGTGATAAATAATATAATAAACGATTTGATTAGCAGCAATGTTACAATATCTTCTAACGGAAACTCTTTTAATGCAGTTATTCAATTCTAAATTATTATCATCAAATGATAATAAATTACAGATTATTTTCCATAAATCACGCTTTTATAATTCCATGAATTATGAATAATGACAACAAAGGATAAGACTAAAAATTTGATTGAAGATACAACGTTTGTTGTATGCGATGTTGAGACCACAGGATTATCCTCAAAGTTCAACAGGATTACAGAGATTTCATTGATAAAAATAAGAAATGATGAAATCATAGACACATATACTACACTTATAAACCCGGGACAACACATTCCTTATGGCATTACACAACTTACCGGAATAACAAATGAAGATGTTTATGACAAGCCATCATTTGCCGAAGTGGCGAATAAAATAAGAAATTTCATAACGGATAATAACGGTTTAGAAACAGTATTCACTGGGCATAACGTAAGCTTTGATTACAAATTTGTTTCTGAATCATTTAAGAGACTTGATAAACCCTATTATCTGAACTTAAATACACTATGCACTTGTAAACTTTCAAGAAGGTTACTGCGCAATTTAGGCAGCAAGTCACTGGGAAATGTAGCAAAGCACCTTAACATAAGAATAAAAAACAAGCACAGGGCATACGACGACACACTTGCCACTGCAAAAATACTTATTCATTTTATCCAGTTATTGCAGGAGGAATACGATTATGAAACGATTGATGAGATAATAAAATTTCAAAACTCAAAGATATTCACCGAGGAGAAAAGACCGTTAGCTTTAAAGCGTGTTAATCTTTCACTGAAGGACATACCAAAGGATCCCGGGGTTTATTTAATGAGAAGTTCCTCTAATGAAATTATATACATCGGTAAAGCAAAAAGTTTAAAGGACAGGGTATCATCATATTTCAGACATAATGACAATCATTCATACAAGATAAGAAAACTTCTTACCAGCGTAAGGAAAGTAGAGTTCGAGATAACCGATTCAGAATTATCTGCTTTGATACTTGAATCAAAGATGATAAAGAAATATAAACCGAGATTTAATACCGCTATCAAGAGGTTCAGGTTTCATCCTTTTTTGAAGTTTGATGTACAAAATGAATTTCCTAAACTTGATAATGTTTATGAAATAGAGAACGATAATGCATACTATTACGGTCCTTTTATGAGCAAAGGAACGGCAAGATATATACATAAAGAAATTTATGACCGGTATAAGCTGAGAAAATGCGAGGACAAAACGATAAGGGCAAAGAAGACGAACTCTAACTGTATGTATTTTGATATCGGCAAATGTGAGGCACCATGCAATATGACGATACCAATGTCAAAATACAGGGATGAAGTAAATAAAGTACACAGGTTTATTATCAGCGAAGGAAGTAATTCAATTACAGGTTTTCTAAGAGAGCAAATGAGCAAGAATGCAGAAAACGAGAACTTTGAGAAGGCTGCATTATACAGAGACAGGCTTGCTGATATAGTTAAAGTAATGAGCTATCAGAAAGTAATTACTTCGGCTATTAACAATAAGAAGATAATAATAAAATGTGACAATGAGGACAAAAGAGAATTGTTTTTTATTCAGAACGGAAAACTTGCAAGAACGATAACACTCAATCGTGACGATGATTTTGACCAGAGACCTGTAACAGAAGAATTATCTGAAGTTATAGAGACCCTATACTTTTCATTGAATAAATTCGTCAAACATAAATTCTCGCAAATAGAGCTTGACGAGATAAAGGTTATTTCGAACTGGTTAGCATTGAATAGAGATAAAAATACGTTTCTCGAATTGAATGATGGACAAACGATTGAAGGACTGATTAAATTTTGTTTAAGATAGAATTTTTATAAAGATAAAGATGACGTAAAACAGTAATTTATGACCAATCCAAGACCACGTGTTTACAAACCGAAACGCAAAGTAACTGAGTACCGATATGGAAAATACTTTTTAATTGAATGATTATTAGTATTGCAGATATTAGATTATAATAAAGCCCTTTGAATCTTTTTCGGAATCTATTTCCGTTACTAATGCTTTAAAGTTTAAGTAATCCTGATTTCTTTTGTTATTCATATGTTGTATAAATACATCCATAATACTGTCAATTTCTTCTGATGGTTTAATCTGATACTGTTTAGCAATATTTATAAACTCTCCAACTTTTTCAATAAGCATATCATAATCATGAATTTCGCCAGCTAAGGCAACCATAGTTTTAATCTTAATTCCAACGTCAGAAAGCTGTAAATCCAGTGATTCATTTAGAAAGTCAAGAGTATATCGGAGAGGTTTGGCACGCAGCCTCATTTTATGGAGTTGATTTTTGTTTTCGAGACCCGATAAAACATCATTTTTATAAATCATCATTTTATCATAAAGGAAACAAACCTGAATACCAAGAAATCTGCTGATCTTTTCACGGCTGATTTCTCCAACAGATTCGAACATTTTGTTTCTAATGAAATCCTCAAGCGATGATTTACTTAACAAGAAATCAACAAGCTTTTTATCTACAAATATTCGTCTTCTTTGTTCAACGGATTGTGTTTTAAGATTATTCAAGAATTTTACAATCAGGATATTATCTGCAGTAATTTTCAGGTATTCAACAGTAATCTGAATACAGACATCTGTTTCCCGTGAAGGACTGAAGAGTCTGATGAACTGCTTTATTTTACGTAAATATACTTTGTACTCTTTACTACCTGACAATTCTCCGAGCGTAATAAACAACGATTCCAACTTCCGGGATTCTGTTCGTATATCGTGAAGATAATTTTCATCTGGTTTTTTCAGAAACTTATCTACGTTACGAATAACATTCAGCGTTCTTTTAAGAAAAATATCTTTTACCATTTATAATGTGATTTTGTCGATAATATAGAATGTTATAAATGTAAAAATAGATTAAATACAACTTAATCAAAATATAATAAATAATACAAGAATAAGCAGCAACATTAAAAAAAGAAGCCCGGGACGTAGGAGGTTGTCCCGAGCTTAGAAAAGGAGAAAGCTATGAAAAACACTTTTATTTAATCAACACCATTCTCTTAGTTTGAATGTTGTTTCCTGCTATTATTTTATAGAAGTAAACACCAGATGAAACTTTACTGCCGTTATCATCGACGCCTTCCCAGGTCGCTGAGTATTTACCTGCATCAAATTTCTTATTAACGAGAGTCATAATTTCTTTACCCGTTATATCATAAATCTTAAGAATGACTTGTCCAGCCTGAGGTAATGAGAAGTTAATCTTTGTTGTTGGATTGAAAGGATTCGGATAGTTCTGACTTAAATCGAACTTGACGGGGATTTCCGAACCAATTTGATTTACTCCAACAATTAGACTTTTAGATACCTGAAGTACCTGAATTGCATAGAATGGGTTATGCATCCCGCGACTACCGTCATAACTAATCATTTGGTAGTTGAAGAACGCTTTTCTTACATTAAGATTCATAGAGTCTCTAGCAATTAACTGCCAAGAAACAGAATCAACACCTGCCGGAGGCAACGCGATTCTTAAGTTTTTAACACACCCATCAAACTCTATTTGCCATGGTTCAATAAAACCATTGCCGTCAAAATCTTCAGGTGCAATGAAATCATCAAAACTTGTAACGCCCGGATGACAGCCTAAGCAACCTTTTACGTGGTCGTAGTTTGTTGGTTCATAATGCATAGACATTGAATGACCACCGACTTTATCTCTTGTAACTGTACCAGTATCCGTTGTTGGTGCCATATGACAACCAGCACATGTACCGGGAATATTTTTATGAGCACCTGAAATATACGGGAATCCAAAATTACTTGCATTTTGCCCCATAAGAACATCACCCTGAGTTGAATGGTGAGGTCCCCAAGTACTAGTGAAAGAACCTTTTACAGTAACATAAGTTTTACTATTTCTTCTTGACTGGTGACAAGCAATACAAGTTTTACCTTCACCAGCATTTGAATAATTATAACCATTTGCCAGTGTATCTGATGGGTAATTTCTTAAAGCAAAATCATTAGAATTGCCGTGAGGATCATGACATGTAGGACATCCGATTGACGTCATATCTCCTTTAACGAGAGCAGGATTCGTAAAGTAATTTGGTCCGCCAACAGTTTTATATGTATAATCGATATGATTTCTACCGTCATGACACATATTACAGTCACTTCCTCTATTGTTTCTTTGGTTATCCGCGACATTTCTACCTTCGAAAACTGGGTCTGAGTGTAAAGAATTTTCCCACTGAGCAACCTGAGGGTATCTCCATGGATTATCGTGACATGAAGAACAGGCTTTAGAGTCAAAATTGACAGCAATCTTCGTAGTATCCCCACCGAACGTGTGTTCACTACCTGCACCGTGACAGCTTTCACAGCCAATTCCTGCGTAAGCAACAAGTGAAGGATATTTGGTTTTTAGAGAATCCCAGTTACCTGGTTTCGGAGGTGAATAAGCAGACCAACTCCAGCCTAAAGTTCTTGCTCTATCGTCAAAACCGCCATTAAGTGCGAATTTTCTGTTGTCATATCCGGTTGTATGGCATCTAAAACAAGAAGTACCAAAACCTGCTGAACCTGAATCTAAATTATATTTCATCGTAGTTCCATGAGCACTAACCTTCCATCTGTTGAATAATCCTTGTAGGTTAACAGAGTGGCAAGACATACAATTTGGGTATAATGCAGGGACACCATCAAAACCACCAACACCTACAAAATCACCAGATGTAACTTGCAATGTTGAGTCTTTTGAACCTGTTGATGTTGTGATGGAAACATTAACAACGTAAACTCCTTTAACATCAGCAAAAAACTTATACCAACCCAAGGAAGGTATTGATGTTAATGCTGCGGATGAACCCGCAGGTTTTGAATTAAATGTCCAGTTGCTTGTCTGAACGGCTGCGGTATCACCTACGTTCATAACTGACAAATAGACATAAGTTTGATTTGGTACAGTGCTAAGACCTGTTGTAATACACGAATCCGAGCGAAGGACAGTGCTCGTCGACCACAAGTAAGGAGTAACACTTTGAACCATAATTTTGGGTTTTGGAGCAGCAAACATAACACTTGCTGTCAAAACCAAAACCATCAAAACTGTAAGCAATTTTTTCATAAAATTATAAAATTTATTTCTTTAATATTGTAAAATTTTTAATCATTTAATATATATAACTTCAATTCTTGTGCCAAAGATTAAGTAATTGATAAAACAATGATTATTTAATAGTTCTCTATTATTTGTGTGTAGATTTTACACAAACGGTGATTAAATGTGGATATATTACACTGTTATTATTGATATTATTTCAGAGAAAAATTTCATTAATATACTGTTTTTACAATTAATTATTAGCTATATATCATGAAATGACTTTTCATTTTTATGGATCTTCGTGAGAAGAAATCCAGAATTCTCTTAATCCACAGTTTTTATCCGTTATATCAAAATCAGAGGAATTTGACATTATAATAATATATTTATATATCGCAAGCATATCGCAGGTATATCGCAGACATATCGCAGGCATACATAAAAAATGAAGCTTTGATGTCCCTGTGTTATTTGTTTGTTAATTTTTGTGGCCAAAAAACGCTTAATTCCCGATATCCAAAAACAGCACAATGTTAATGGATGGAATAGTATGGAATATAGGATTTAGGACGAGAAGAAGAAATAAAAATCCCGGATAATTTGCAGCCGGGATTTCAAGAATTAGTTAGACGGCATAGAAAAAATTGTTTCGTCAAAAGTAGGATTTATTTCAATATTTTCTATTGTAATATTTTGGGACCCCATCGGTGAATTTTTGACCTTAGTATTCATTGCATAAGCCATCATTACGCTGCCAATTTTTCTGTAGTCAAAAAAAACAGTTTCGGAATCCATTTCGGATCCATTAACGGTAACTTTTTTCTGAACTTTTACGACGAGGTTGGATTCAGTACTGATGTAGTAAGTAACTTTTTTGCCATCTGCTCCAGTATATAGAATTTTATAAGCGTCAACATTCTCCACTTTTTCCTTCCCCAACATTTCGATTGATGCACCGTCATTTTTATATGTCGTCAGTCTGCCGAAAATGATTCCTCTATCCTTTATACCTTTCGCTTCATCACCCTCAACAACCTCTGGTGTGCTTGAACCTGAAAGAGGGTTTAGTGACCAAGCTTTGATTCCGTCAAACGCCTGTTTTATCGAAAAACCTTCGATAGACATTTCGAAGTAAGTCTTATCGGGAGCGAGATTGTAGGTAGTATACGGAATATCGATTCCCATAACTTTTGCAAAGCCGTTAACTTTTAATGATTTCACATTCTGAATATTTTCGGTACCTCCGAGGGCTTCAATGTGCTTGTTTACTATTTCTTCAGCTGATTGAGCTGAAATGTTAGAACTGATAATAATTGCGGCAAATATTGCCAGCAGATATTTAATATACTTCATAGTATAATTTGTTTTCAAATTTTGGATATTCCATTAACAAGAAATTATGAATAAAATAGCTTTTTCAATTTAAAAGTAATGTGCAAAAATGACGTGATTTGATATATCACGAACTTTTTAATGATTAAGTTTTTATATATATTATTAGTTTAATATTTAAGCAGAAAACAATATGATGAAGATGAAATCTATGTTACTTTTGGCAGCATTAAATCTTTGTTTTATTCTCTTCGGATGCACGAACGAAAGTAAAACTGAAAAGTTAAATCCTTACAATCTTGACATTACACAGAGTAAGGAAGAATATGACAGAGAAGTCAAACAAAATCCAGATTGGAAGCTTGAAGACCTCGGAAAGATAGGAGGCATTTATCTTGACATACGATATGCAACGGTTAATAATTTTACAGGGAAAGTAATTTATTTATCACCGAGAGCATTTGCGAGGAGGCCTGTCTTTGATGCCTTACAGAAGGTACAGGATTCGCTTTCACATTTTATGATAGGCCTTAAGATTTATGATGCATACAGACCGTACGCCGCATCGCTCAAATTTTTTGAAGTATATCCAGACACGAATTTCGTGGCAAATCCCAGAAAAGGTTCGCGTCATAACCGCGGCTGTGCAGTGGACCTGACATTGGTTGAACTGAGCACGGGAAAAGAGCTACCGATGCCAACCGAATATGATAATTTCACGGAAAAAGCACATCCAGATTACAGTGATTTGCCTGACACTGTACTTACTAACAGGAAATTGCTTTTTGGAATTATGGAACATTTCGGGTTTAGCTATTACCCGACAGAATGGTGGCACTTTGATTACAAAGGATGGGAGAAATACAAGTTGCTGGATTTAAGCTTTGAAGAATTGGGAAGAAGATAAATTTAATTGCATCACGAGAATGGAAAAGTTACGGCTGTATGCTTTTAAACAGTTCAGGACAAGGGGGCGAAACAAGAATCAATTCAGGAATAATGCGGGAACAAAGACATATCAAACAGGTATAAAATGCAACAAGAATTAAACCTAAATTGCAATACTGATTGTCTAAGAATTGAAGTAAAGCAACAGTAAAGGAGACAAAAATGAGAAAGAAATTAATACTACTTGGAATTTTGATTTCTGCGGTTTTCATCAACGGATGCGAACAGTTTATCTATAACTCATCATACAACGTCTCTGTTTACAATAACAACAACGATATGTACATGACGGAATTATATTTCCGTACGTACGATTATGGAAACCACGGATGGAGCCGGAATCAGGTATACTACGACCTCGAACCGTTCGAGTCATTCAATATGATTCTGGATGCGGGCACTTATGATTTCGAGATAGTTCTTGAAGACGACGAATACATATACACGATTCATGAAGAGTATGTGGATATCTATAACGACATGGTGCTTGATGTATGCTATGACTGCTATCTTAAAGGAAGCCTTAATAAGGTGGTGAAAAAGGAGAAGAAAGAAAGCGGGAAGGAAAGGCGCACGGAAAGAACCAGCGTACATCAGCTTCAATAAGCATTTTCAGGACACAAAATATAAAACTTCTTTCGACTGAACATTAGAGGTTTCACGGGAATTTACAGCTGTGAAACCTTAATAATAGGTCGTTTTTTCCGCTAATTACGAATAACCTGCAAAGGATTAATTTTAGCAACTCCCAGCAATTATTTTCTGATGACTTGATATTTACAAATATACCATATATATTTATGCCATAGAATATTAACCTTTAATATATATCATATGGATAAGATTAGTTCATCATTCTTCATACCGCGCAGCGAGCAGGGCTACGACGCGATGTACAAGAGGATAAGGCTGATGCCGCTTTACTCTTTTCCTCATTACAGAGACTTAAACCCGCATCTTGGACTATGCAAACCGAAGATTTTCCTTCATATTGACTTTGATGCATTTTACGCACAAGTAGAGCAGAGGGACAATCCAAACCTTAGAGGAAAGCCTGTTTCAGTCGGAAGCACAACCGGCATGAAAGGAATTGTGATGACGGCATCTTACGAGGCGAGGACATTCGGAATTGATACAGGCATGAGCCTTTGGGAGGCAAAGAAAATTTGTCCGAAGCTTATTTCACTTCCCTGTTACGGTCCAAAGTATGAAGTAATCATACAGAATCTTATGAGAGGATTGCGGACGTTTGTTCCGCCGGAATTCACGGAGCAGTATAGTGTTGACGAGTATTTTGTTGATGTTTCTGACTTTGTGAAGAACTTTAAGGAGGCGAAGGAATTTGCACAGCGTATAAAGGATAAAATACTCGAGATGGAAGACCTCACATGCAGCGTAGGGGTTTCATACAATAAGTCATACGCAAAGATGGCAACAAAATTTAAAAAACCTGACGGACTGACTGTAATAACGCCTGATGACAGAGAGAAGAAAATCTATCCACTTCCCGTCAGAAGGCTATGGGGAGTCGGGGCAAGAATAGGAAGACGCATGAGCCTTATGAACATATTCACCATAGGAGATCTTGTAAACTCATCGGAGGGCGTGCTTCGCAAGGAATTCGGAGTTAACGGAATAGTTTTCAGACGGCTTGCACGCGGAGAGGACTCATCGGAAATCTTCAGGAGGTCAACGCATGAGAAGTCACTAAACCACCATCACACGCTTACCAACAACATTTACAATATCGATGAGGTAAAGAATGAAGTCAGACGTGTTGCAGAGTACCTTTGCAGGAAAATGCGCAACAAGAAACTTGTTGCGGGATATTTATACTTTGTATTAAGATACGGGAACTTGAGGTATGCGTCCGGAGACATGCATCTTCCATCGCACACAAACGACGACCGGATAGTATATGAATCGGCACTTGAAATTCTGAAAAACTTTCCTCAGCCGAATGAGAATCTGCCTGCAAGAATGTTCGGCATGACGGTTTTTGACCTTCACGAGGATACAAACTCCTGTAACCTTGAATTATTCACAAGACGCACTCACATCCCGTTTTATCATCTTGACAAGCTTAAACAGAAATACGGCGAGGGCGTGATAAGGATTGGTTTGAATGCGGGATAATCAGGATTATTACTGCAAATTTGATTGTTTTAAAACAATAAAAGTTCTAATTTGAATTTATGTCAGACTATAATTTCAGAATAGGATACGGTTACGACGTACACAAGCTCGCAACCGGAAGGAAGCTAATATTAGGCGGAGTGGAAATACCACACATTACAGGGCTTGAGGGACACTCGGATGCCGATGTTTTGCTACATTCACTATGCGACGCACTGCTTGGCGCTGCAGGACATAAAGACATCGGACATCAGTTCCCGAACACTGACCCTGCTTTCAAGGATATTTCCAGTCTTGTTTTACTGAAGCAAGTTTACGATCTTATTTCGAGAGACGGTTGGAAAATAAGCAACACTGACTCGATGATTTTGCTTGAGGAACCTAAGATTTCAAAGTACATCCCAGACATGGCAGCAAAGATTTCAGCAATAATAAACTGCAAGAATGTTTCGATAAAGGCAACCACTTCGGAAGAAGTTGGGTTTATCGGAGAAAAGAAGGGGTGTTCCGCAACGACAGTAACGATAATACACAAGTAATGATTGATTTCCTTTACAGAATAGACGTCAGTATATTTTACTTTATAAACAAGACGATTGCGAATCCAGCAACGGATTTTCTGATGCCGTTTATTACAGAATTGAACCACTGGAAAATATTTTATGCTATCATGTTTCTTTACCTTTTGATAGGTGCGGGGAAACGCGGTAGGATAGTGGCGATAGTACTTATACTGCTTGTAGCAACAAGCGATCAGATCAGCAGTAATCTCATAAAAAATGCAGTGGAAAGAATACGTCCCTGCAATGTACTGCCGGATGTCAGATTGCTCGTGGGATGCACGCAATCCTTTTCGTTCCCGTCTTCACATGCAGTAAACAACTTTGCGGGAGCGGTGGTTCTCTCACATTTCTACCCAAGGTTTTCAATTTCATTTTACATCGGTGCATTCCTAATGGCTATCTCGCGAGTGTTTGTCGGGGTTCACTACCCATCCGACGTTTTCATCGGTATGATAATAGGTGTTTCAATAGGAATGTTCTTTGTGTTCCTCTGGGACTCGTTTAACAAAAAGTATAAAATTCTAAAGAACTGATTTGAAGATTAAAAGAACCTTACTCTATATAATCACAGGTCTAAGTCTTGCGTTAGCATTTCCACCCATCAACATTTACACGCTTTACTTCATAGGGATTGCATTACTTATTTACACGGTTCACAATTCAGGGAATTTTAAACAAGTATTTTTAAGGTCATACTTTACGTTCCTGTCGTTCGAAATGGTGACAGTTTCATGGATAAGTTTAAGCGGACTTAGGGAAGGAGCAGATAAGTTTCTGATTGCCGGCGGGTTTATAACAATAGTGATTCACAGTGCACTGCTGACTTTGCCGTTGGTTCTTTATTATTATACACAGAAAAGACTTGCAGCATACTTAAAATCTGCGGTTGTATTTACTTTACCGTTTATTTGGGTTACAATAGAATATCTTTACGCACTGCCCGAAGTAAGTTTTCCCTGGGTAACGGCAGGAAATGCATTTACTACGGCATTACATAAAATTCAATTCATAGAAATAACGGGGGTTTACGGAATATCTTTCTGGGTGCTGAATATCGGATGTCTGCTTTATCTGATAATTGAAAAAGCTTCTGTGAGCAAAGAGTCATTGCCAGTATTTTTAAAAAGAAAAGAAGTAATTTACATATCATTAATTATTATTGTTTTGTTTTTCCTTCCTGATATTTACAGTATTACAGCAAAATCATACAACAAGCATAACGGAAATTATTCAGAGGGAAAGTTAAGAATAAGCATTGTTCAGCCAAATGTAAATCCCTGGAAAAAATGGGGTTCAAAACAAAACGAGCTTGTGAACGACTATGTTGAACTGCTTAGAGTAACCGATAGTGCATCGGTAAAATCAGACCTTATAATATTTCCTGAAACAGCAACTCCTTTTTATCTTCTTAATGATTACTACACGGATAAATATGATTTGATAAAGAATACGATCGACAGCATAAAGACACCTCTTCTAATAGGTACACCTGACCTTGTATACTACAACGACAGCATAATAGCAAAACCGGATTCGAAAATAAATAAAACATCGGGTCAGAAATACGATTCTTTTAATTCAGCAGTGCTTATAAATCCTTATGAAGAAAGAGTATCTCATCAGAAATACGCGAAGAACAAGCTTGTCATAGCGAGTGAGAGAATGCCTTATCAGGAAAAGATTCCTTTTTTCAGGGATATAATAAGATGGTCTGTTGGTATTAGTTCGTTTCAAGTTGGCCGAGATACCACAATATTTAAACTTGGAGATAAGGCAGAGTTCAACACAGCAATCTGTTACGAAACGATATATCCTGAATATTTTGCTTCATTCGTGGAAAAGGGTTCACAATTTTCGGTAATTATAACGAATGACGGATGGTGGGGAAAATTATTCGGAACTCATCAGCATAAACAATTTGCTGTTTTAAGAGCAATTGAAAACAGGAGATGGATAGCAAGATGCGGAAACACAGGAATCTCATGTTTTCTTGATTCATACGGAAATATTTACGATGAGACCGAAATAAATCAGAAAGCTATAATAAGCGGAGATATTGGATTGAGTAGAGATATCACCTTTTACACAAGAAATCCTTATTTATTCCCTGACATACTTTTGATTATAACGGTACTGATATTTATAGCTGCGATAACTGAAAGGATTTTAAAAAGAAAAGTACAGCAATGAAAACGATACAGCTTATTTAACTGAATTCAACACGGATTTGTTTTCAAGGTTGTACTGATTAGCTATTTCTAGTGATTCAAAAGGACCAACAAGCACCCTGTACTGAATAACATTATCAAGCGTCATAAAAGCTTCAATCCGGCACGAGACGAGGTTAGATTTTAGTTTTGCTTCTTTATCTGAAGCTTCTCCAATATTATCGCATACATTATTTTCTATGTAGACAAAGGGGTCAATTTTACGAAAGATATTTCCGTTGGCATTCTCAATCAACACACTTTCCCCTTTTACATGCTCATCATCTGCAAAGTGATTTTTTAGCGAATCGGAATTATGCAACTTCAAATTTTCAATAATACCCGTGCTTGCCAAATTTTCAAAAAGTGTTTTATACAAGAAAAAGCTTATTCCTGCGGCACACGCAATGAAAAAAGTATAGATTAAAACTTTCATGAAAACACTAAGCGGTTTTTTCTTTTCTTTTGGAGTAACCGATTTAACACCATACTGAGGCTCTTTGCTAACGAAAACTTCGTTGAAAGATTTTGGTTCCTTATTATCACTTGTATCCAAAGGCTGAATAATATTTTCATTCTGAAGATTATCCAGAGCATCAGTGAGAGTTGCGGGTTCATTAGAAGAAATAACATCCTGTTGTTGTTCGGATTTTTTCAAAAGAACATCATCTTTTTGCTCGGAAGGTTGGTCTGATAGGAGTTTCTGAAATATGCGTAACTCTACATTACTTGTTTCAGGAATCAGATGTTTATTAATATCTTCACTGCTCTCTTCGGGTTTATCTAAAGATTCAGGAGTTTTATCATCATCCTTTCCAGTTTCCTTATCTTCGGCGGTTTCTAACGGGATGATAATATCATCTTCTGTTACCTTTGGTTCCGATTCTTCACTTGACGGAATTATTATATCGTCATCTGAAAGTTCTGATTCCGGAGATGTTTCTTCTTCTTTAACGTCTGAAGAAGTTTCTGACAATTCTAATTCTTTCAGAAGTTCGTCTCTTTTAAAAATAAGATCTGTAATTTCATTATCGATATCCTCAGTACTAAAATCATCCTTTAGGTCATGTAAAAACCTTCTTTGTTTATGAGGGAGTTCAAAAGCAGATTCGGTGTCAGCCTTTTCTTCATCAATAGAATCTGCGAATATTGTTGCGTCTTCGGAAATAATTTCAGTGCTCCCATTAAAGGTTTTTGCTACCGAGTTATCTTCGTTAACATTCGAGTCCGAGACAGAAATTATGTCGGGAGGGGTTTCCTCGGTAACCTGAGTATCAAGCTCTTCATCAAAAATAAATCGGAGATAATCCTCGTCATCCTCATCAGACATACATTCACGTATTGTCAGGATTTCATTGCTCTTTAAGTTTCTTGCTTTTGTAATCTGGGGTTGAAGATTGTTAAAATTGTCATTAACAGATTCAGCAAACTGCCTGACCGGGGAAAAAGATATGTATCTTTGTTTAATTCCCTCTTTCGTTTTACTAATTACCTTAAACTTTCCAAACTCGGGGATATTTATGTTTTTTCCTTTTCTAAGTGCATCGGACATTGATACGAAAATATTGTCAACGAAAGATGCTACTTCCGCCTCCCCTACTTCAAATTTGTTTACAATATTTCTTACGAGCTCCGGTTTAATCATCATTCTTCATTCTGTTGATTAAACTATCAGACGGATTATAAATAATTTTATCTTTCGGCGGCAATAGTATTTCAGCACGTCCTCCTTCATCGACTCGTGTCTGCATTTTTCTGTGTACAATTGAAAAATCACCGAGTTCTGAAATCGAAATATGTTTTTCCTCTTTAATAATCCTTCGTACCTCATCAAATAAAAAACGGAAAATGTTCTCGGAAAGCTCTTTACTGAAAGAGCTTTTTATTCTCGATTTATTTAACAGCGTTTGAGCGTTCACTTTAAAATATTCGCGATATTATTAAAGAAAGTTCATTTAGATATTTTCTGTCAACATCGTCAAACGAAGAATAGACGGCACTATCAACATCCAGTACACCTACAATCTTATCATTTCTAAAAACCGGTACTACAATCTCGGATTTTGAAGAACTGTCACAGAATATGTGTCCGGGAAATTTGTTCACATCATTAACTACTAATGTTTCTCCGTTTTTGAAAGCAGTTCCGCATACACCTTTCCCAATTTCAATTCTTGTACAAGCAATTCTGCCCTGAAAGGGACCGAGGACAAGATTATTCCTTTCCGCATCGTAGAAATAGAATCCTACCCAAAGGTAATAATCAAAACTGTACTTTAGTAACGAAACAACGTTGGATAGATTAGCGATAAGATTATTTTCATCTTTCAGCAGAGCTTCCACCTGACTCAGGACTTCAGAATATCTTTCCTGTTTAGAAAGCTTAGTAATTTTATCAAAGTTAACTTCTATCATTCAAGTTTTGTAGTTACTTGTTTTGCCTCTTCTTCATTTATAAACGCACCAGCACGCACTCTGTAATAAATACCTTTCTCTTTTAAATCCGTCTCAACGATTGCACCTTTTATATTTTGTCCGGTCAGAAGCTTCAGCCTCTCTTCAGCTTTTGACTTTTCTCTGAACGAACCTATCTGGACATAATAACCATCGGGTTCGCTGAACAATACAAAGGACTGTTTACTTCCGATGAATCCAAGATTTCTAGATTCAAGAACCGGCGGATTCTGAGTTTCCTTGTTATCTTCTTTTTTTTCCTGTTTAATCTCTTCTTTCGGTTCCTCTTCTACTTCTTTCTTTGGTTCATCATTTACTTCATGTTTCGGTTCTTCCTGGTTTGTAAGTGTGGTAACAGGCTGAGTTTCATAAGTGTTTTGCAGCTTCAAGACCGTCAACAAAATAATTGCAACAATAAGGACAAAGACTGATGTAAAAAACAACGGTGAAGTAAAGAGACTCTTTTTCTCCGACGTAGTTTTACGTGAAGTAGGAACATACGGAGCGGGTTTTTTTACCTCATTAAAATCGGGTAAGTTTATAGTTTCAGAAGTTTTAATTTCTGAATCAGAAATTATTTCGTCATGAAGACTCTTGACATCATCACTAATAACCGGTTTTATCTCTGCCTGATTTTGTTCTTCGATTGATTGGGAATCGTCAGTTTGTTCCTGATTTCTGAATATTGATTTAAAGTTAAATTCCGGAACGACCATTTCTTCATCTGCACGTTTAGTATCTGAAGAGGAGTCTTCTGTATACTTTTTAGTATCATCAAACTTCGATATCAAGTTTTCTATTTCATCCAGGTTCTTATCCTCTTCTCCCGAAAAGCTTTTTTCATTTGTTTCATCGGATTCATCATTATATTGCTCTTCATTATGAAATCCGTCTGTTACATCTTCCTGAGTTTCAAAAAGTATTTCTTTTAGTTCGGGGTATTCATTGCAAATATCCTTTTCATAATCAGGGTTAAGCTTTACGGAAGCAAGGAAATTCTCTTTTGCGTTTTCAAGGTCGTTGAAGATTTCATAATAAATGCTTGCTCGGTTATAATAAGTTTTTGGATTGTGGGGATTCAGATTTATGGACTCCGAATAATCCGAAATTGCGTCCTCGAAATTCTGAAGACATACATTTATGTTTGCACGGTTGTTATAAGCTTCGGGAAAGTTACTCCTGAACTCGATTGCTTTTGTAGCATGAATATATGCATCCTCAAAGTTGTCAACTCTTCTATAACAAACTGCAAGATTGTTATGAACTTCGGGAACGGTATCATTTATATTAATTGCTTTTACAAAGTCATCAACCGCAGAGCCCCATTCCTGTTTTCTCATATAATTCCTGCCGCGCCTTTTGTATAGGCTCAACAAGTAATTATCATCATCATGAGAATCCGATAACCTCTGAATAATAACCGACAAGTCATCAATAGCAGAATCAAAGTCACCTGTGGCATAATAGCAGACAGATCGGATTTCATACAGCTTTATGTTATCTGGAAACTGTTCAATAAGTGCATTGCAATCTGATATAGCTGAACCATAGTTTTTATTCTCAATATCAGCAATTATTCGGTCTAATATGTTATTATTCAATCCTCTACGTTTTTCCTTTAATTTGAAAAAAATACCTATTACAAACATAAAGTAAAAGATAGTTTTTAACGATAATATTGACCTTGAGTGAGTATAAAGATTACTAAAAGAACGGGTATTGTGCATATAAAATAAAACAAATGTTGTTTTTGAATTATTATAAAAGGTAATAATTCCTATCTTGATACTCCTTAAATATGTCAGACAGAAAACTAATACTCAATTTAGCTATACCCGCTGTAATGCAGACAATAGTAAGGTCTTTGTTTGTCATTGTTGATGCATTCTGGGTTGGCAAGCTTGGCAAGCTTCCACTTGCAGCTCTTACAACGGCAACTTTTTTAATCTGGGGTTTCCTTGCATTCGGCGAGATGATCGCTACGGGGACAAATTCTCTAATAGCACAATCGACAGGTGCAAAGAATACTGAACTTGAAAAAAAGATATCCACGTATAATCTTGTTAATACGTTTTTCTTTACTGTGATGTTAAGTTTGTGTTTGATACCGGTTCTGCCTTACTTTAACACACTTATGAATATTGGAGAAGAACAGTCCGCTCTCAGCAATGAATACCTGATAACCCTACTGATAGGTTTTCCAGGGATAACACTTCTTTCAACAACAACTGCTATATTCAGGGGAACAGGTGATACGAAAACTCCGATGTATCTTCTTGTATTTGCCGTTAGCATGAATTTCTTTCTTGCACCGTTATTTATATTTGGATTTGGATTTATTAAAGCAATGAATATGACGGGCGCAGCTATGTCAACCATCGCTGCTTATTCACTTGCTTTCTTTGCAGGATACTATATATTGAAAAAGAGAGATCTGATTTGTTCTGTCAGAAAATATAGATTTGACAAGGACATTATATTTGAAACATTCAGAATAGGCTTGCCCATTGCGATAAACGGAGTCGGTTTCTCTCTTATATATGTTTTTGTGTCACGGTTTGTTTCCGATTTCGGCACGACAGCATTCGCAGCACTTGGAATCGGCCACAGGTCTGAATCTCTTGCATATCAGATTACTGTCGGTTTTTCTCTCGCAAGCTCTATACTCGTCGGTCAGAACATTGGTGCAAGAAATCCCGACAGAGCTGAAAAATTAGCATTCAAGATTCTCGGATACGCTTCAATTGTCATGGCAGTTTACGG
This sequence comes from Ignavibacteria bacterium, assembly GCA_041649015.1. Taxonomy (NCBI): domain Bacteria; kingdom Pseudomonadati; phylum Ignavibacteriota; class Ignavibacteria; species Ignavibacteria bacterium. The sequence goes on along the minus strand of JBAZNU010000003.1, from coordinate 421,382 downwards.
CATACTGCTATTTTTATTCAGCAAAGAGGTGGCAATGTTTTTCATAAATGATGCAGACGTGATAAATGTTTCTTCCGTTTACAATAAAATTGCAGCTTCAGTGCTGATATTTTCCGCTGCAGAAGTTGTTCTCAGTGGTGCCTTCTCGGGTGCTGGTGACTCGCTGCCGCCTGCAATTGTAGGGTTGCCGATGAATGCACTTAGAATACCGTTCGCTTATTTATTCGGAATGCTATGGGGTTTAAACGGAATATGGATTGCAATATGTTCAACCGTTGTACTTAAGGGTGTGATTATTACAATTTGGTTTAAACTCGGGAAATGGAAATCAAGAGAACTGAGACTTAAGTGAATTTATAGGTGTCATTCCTTCTTACAGCAACTTAACTTACTTCATTCCAGCAGAGTGCTGCTGCACCGAGTATGGCAGCTGTGTTTTCCTGAAGACCTGACGGCAGTACTTTTACAGTCCCCTTAAAATTATTGAGCATGTTTTCTTCCATGTGACGTACGGTGGGTTCAAATATATATGAACCCGAATTTGCCAGTCCGCCGAAAAGAAAGATTGCTTCAGGACTTGAAAATGCTACGGCATTTGCGAGTGCTTTACCAAGTATTGCCCCTGTGTACTCGAACGAATCGAGTGCAAGTTTATCCCCTGCAACCGCAGCTTCATGTATTAACTTTGATGTAATTTCATCTTCCCTGTGTTTTCTTAAAGAAGAATCAATCCCGCTTCCTGAAAGTTTTTCAATTACCGTTCTTACTATTCCCGTTGCTGATGCATAAGTTTCAAGACAGCCGTGCCTTGTGCACCCGCAAAGACGATCGTTTTCTAAAACTATAGTATGTCCCAGTTCGCCAGCAAATCCTGTTGAACCGTAAAGCAGCTTTCCTCCGCAGAAAATACCGCTACCAAGTCCTGTGCCGAGCGTAATAACGATAAAATCATTCATACCCTTTGCGTTTCCGAATACCTTCTCACCGATTGCTGCCGCGTTTGCATCGTTTGTTAAATATGCTTTCAACCCCGTCTTTTCTGTCATCATATGCGCAAACTCAATCTTTCCCTTCCATCGCAGATTCGGTGCGTTTTCGACCGTACCTTTGTAGTAATTGCCGTTCGGTGCACCGATACCGTATCCGACAATCTTTAATAGATTATGTTCTCTGTTTGTCCTTTTAATTTCCGAAATCAACGCATTAAGATAATCATCAAACTTTTCATATTCGTCTGTTCTAATGGAACCCTTTGCAATAATTTTTCCTTCCTTATCAACAAATCCAAAAGGTGAGTTAGTACCGCCTACATCTATTCCGACAACTGTATTTATCATATTGTTTCTCCATTAAATTTCTTTTTATACCCGAACAAACCGTAGAATATCAGATAAGTGTATGCAATCAGCGGAACTATGAGCGAGTTCTGAACTCCGAGTATATCGGCTAGCAGTCCCTGTAAAAGCGGCAGTATTGCACCTCCTACGATACACATGACAAGCAGAGATGAACCCTGCGACGTGTATTTATCAAGCCCATCGATTGCAAGCGTAAATATGTTTGACCACATGATTGAATTAAAAAGTCCAATGGCAAGCACAGACCACAAAGCTATCATTCCCGAAGTAAGAAGACCCGCCCCAAGCAGAACTATTGCAGATAGACTGAAGATTGCGAGAGTTCTTGCTGGCATAGACTTTCCGAGGATGAATATAAAATAATTAGCAACAAGAAATATCAGATAATACCAAACATTCTCGAAATCTGTTTTAGTAATCGTAAATATAATAACAAACAGAACAATTCCGACGAGAAACATCAAAGGATATTTCTTGGATGCTTTCATTTCGCTTAAAGATATTGATCCGAGGAATCTGCCTATCATTGCCCCACCCCAGTAAAAAGCCACATACTTGCTGCCCGTTTCTTCGCTGAAACCAGCAATGTTTTCAAGGCTCATAAAAGCTATTAAATTGCTACCTATAGAAACCTCCGCACCAACGTAGAAAAAGATTGCAAACATACCCCAGAAAAGATTCGAATGCTTCAGAGCAACGGGCTTGCGCTCTATCTTGTCGTGACCAGTAAATGGCGGTAAATGAGCAAACTGTATGAAAACTGCAAGTACAAGAAAAAGACCACCGAAAATAATGTACGGAGTTTTTACTGAGTTCGCTCCCGGATTTGCTTCAGTAAGAAAATAATTAAATATAAGAAATCCGCCTATTACGGGTCCTATGGTCGTGCCGAAAGAATTAAATCCCTGAGCGAGATTCAGACGGCTCGAAGCAGTTTCCGGCTTGCCGAGCATTGCCACATAAGGGTTTGCGGCAATCTGCAGAAGGGTAAGTCCAAATCCTATGCAAGCAAGAGCCGCAAGGAAGAAACCAAAAAGGTGATACTGTGCTGACGGATAGAAAAGAAAACAGCCAATTGCAGAAAGCAGCAGCCCTATAATAATACCGTTTTTATATCCAATTTTCGCAATAGGGTCGCCTATGATAAGCGAGAGAATAAAATACAAAAGCGAAACTATAAAGTATGCACCGAAAAATGCAAACTGTACAAGATTTGCCTCAAAGTGTGATAATTCAAAAACGCCTCTTAGAAACGGAATAAGAATATCGTTCACGCTTGTGATAAATCCCCACATGAAGAAAAGCATTGTCAGAGTTGCGAGTGACGATGTATAACTTTCCTGTTTTTGTCCTTTCATAAATTATGGATAGAATAAATGTTCAATTAATATTTTAGAACCGATTATAATCAGAATTATACCGCCAAATATTTCCATAATACTGCCAAGCCTCATCCCAAGCCTGCTTCCGACCCATACGCCTCCCGCACACATAACAGCAGTAATAATTCCAATGGTAGCACTTGCAAACCATATATTAACATTCAAAAGCGCAAAAGTAAAACCTACAACGAGTGCATCAATGCTTGTTGCAAGACTAAGAATAATAAGGTTCTTCCCTTTCGAAGGATTATCTTTTTTTGCCTCTGCTTTTTTAAAACTTCCATGAATCATCTTTATACCTATATAAGCCAACAGTAAGAATGCAACCCAATGGTCAATTGATTCTATATAACGCTGAACGGACGTTCCAAGAAACCATCCGATAACAGGCATAAGAAACTGAAAAAGTCCAAAGTGAAAAGAGAGCCTTATTGCAGAGCGCGAATTGTTCATTACAGAAAGCGTACCAGCTCCAACTGAAACAGCAAATGCATCCATTGCAAGCCCGATTGCTATAAGCACTATTTCAAAAAACGACATTTACTTTTTCTTCTTCGCTTTACTCTCTATATGTTCTTCAATTGCTGCAAGAACTTTCTCTATTCTTCTTAACTTTGTTTCCGGTTTCTTTGCATCATTAATGTAGTTCACGTATTCTTTCTTGTGAGAGTATGACATCGCATCAAACCCATTATTAAGTCTTTTATTCCTTCTGAATACTTTTGCCAGTTCATCGGGAACCTCAACTGTTCTTTCTTCAGTATCTTTTTCAAGAACTACATTCACAACATCGCCGAAAGTCTTATATATAGCTTTACGAATATCTTTTAATACTAAAAGCGGGTACCCTTCCTTCACTCCCATAGGTGCAAGCGAACCGCGGTAAGGTACACCGTCAAAAGTCGCTTTGATTTTAACCCGTCCAGTTCCAAACTCCTTTTTTACGTCATACGGAAATATAACGTAACCCGCATCCATATTGCCATGTTGAATAATTTTTCCTTTAAACCTATACTTCTTCATTATGCTTACGCTAATTTAGATTCAACAAAAATGTATACTTACTTTCAATCGTGTGCTTCAAATATTGCTCTTAAAATTTTACGGATTTATTTGGAAACATTTTATTAAATTCTCTCTTCTTCCTGTTCTTCCAGTTTCCCTTGTGATAAGCATAACCAACAATAAGAGGCATTGCTATGGTTGCTTCAGCATAAACCATCTGTTCATAAGTCATATCAACCTTACCCCATGAACTAGCTTCTTTAAGCGTTGAACCCGATAGAGCACCGTCTCGCTCATCAGCAACGGTAATCTGAATCGCATATTTATGCATAGGAACCTCTTTTTCAAGAACGTCCGCAGCAACTACAACATCCTGCGTAAAATTCTTTGGTACACCTCCGCCAACCATAAACAGTCCTGTCTCGAAAGCATCAAGTTTAATTTTAGTTAACTCAAGAAAATCTTTTGCAGAATCGAGCGAAACATGAGAATCCGGATTGTGCCACTGATGATGAACAATCCCAAACCCAGCCGAACAGTCCGAAAATGCAGGTACGAATATCGGGACGTTATTCTCATAAGCCGCAAGTACTACCGAATCCTTGTTCTTACCGTGTTTAGCTAGGTACTCACCCATATGCCAGATAAATTCACGGGATGAATAAGGTCTGTGTTCAAGAGCATCGCAAATCTTTCCAATGGTGAAATCACATTCCCTGAGTTCTTCTTCATCAATGTATGTATCGTATATTCTGTCAATCATTAGGTCACGCAGTTCGTTATCATCAACAAATTGTGTACCAATGTAATGCTTAAAACCGAGACCTTCGAAGAAATCCTGGTCAACCATAATTGCACCGGTTGAAACAATTGCGTCAACCATATTATTTCTCACCATGTCCACTACAACATTCTTCAAACCAGCCGAAAAAAGAGAACCCGCAAGACATAGAATCACTGAACAGTTCTTATCTTCAAGCATCATATCGTAATAATGTGAAGCACGGTAGAGATTGCGTGCCTGAAACGCCATATTCTTATACGACTCAACAAGCGGAACAATGTTATGCTTCTTTATATCAATATGTTCAATCTTTTCTCTTAAAAAATCTTTCTTTTCTGCCATAATATTTTTATAGTTTAATTAATAATTTTCAAAATTGATTATAAATTTATTCATTTTATACGAAAGTTTAAACAGGAAACAGTTTGGCTAAATAGTTGTTTGTTAATAAACTAATCTTAAATTTTTTATTCCTCGATGTTCTTCTGGAAAAATTTCAGTTCTTATGGTAACTCAACATCCAGGAATGATGTAATATAATTCGTTTTAATAGGTTCATCTTGCATTCAAATTTGATCAGTAATCGGCTTGTAAAAAAATTGTTATTTTTCACTGACGTATTTGCCATAATGTGACAAGTCTGTTTTCTAAGAAATAGTAATATGGGCTTTACCTGCGTGAGAGTTTGTAAACAAAGAAAACAACAATTACTGAAATAAGAATAAAAAATACTGTTTCTGAATTAAAACTCAAAGAAAAGAGAAACAGTATTACAGCCGTTAGAATTATATAAATCGATCTCATAGCAAATTGTCCGGTACTTTATATATCATAAAATAAAAATGTGATTTAAATAATAAATACGACTAATCTATTATTATCCCTGCCCCAGCCTCTAAATTGAATAGATATATAATGTAATTTAAAAAATGCACAGAATCAATAAAATAATAATTCCGAAATACCCGGGAATCCGTGCTTTTTTAAATGATGCTATTCCTTTGTAAAAAATAAGACGGGCATTGCTGACCGCCTTTATATAATTCATTCTTTAAAATTTTTTATTTGAGCATTATCATCTTGCGGGTTTGTGTAAAGTCTTCTGCTGAAAGCTTATAAAAAAAGATGCCGCTTGTATTGCCCGCTGCATTAAACTGCACTGTATAGAAATCTGCTTTTCTTAATTCATTATTAATAAGACGAATGATTTCCCTGCCGGTGATGTCGTATATTATTAATGATACTCTTGAATCAACGGGAATAGCAAAATCTATTTTGGTTGTCGGATTAAATGGATTAGGATAGTTTTGACTAAGCTCAAACTTTCGCGGAATTCCAATTTCAATTTCACTATTAAGGTTGAAATATTCGAAATTACCATTATAGTCTATCTGTTTCAATCTGTAACTAAATTTACCAGTAGAAAGATTTTTGTCTTCGTAAGAATAATACCTTTCTGTATTTGTTGTTCCGTTACCATTTACAAAACCAATTTTCGACCAGCTGCCGTCTATTGATTTTCTTTCCACCTCAAAACCGGAATTGTTTGATTCCTGAGACGTAATCCAATTTAGTTTTACATCACGATTTGTTACAGAAGAAGTAAATGACTGCAATGCTACAGGTAATGGTACATCAATACTAAGTTCATAAATTCCTCTGCCGTGTGTAGCAGCCCTCAGATAACGTGTTCCACCGTTGCTGAAATAACTGAAATCAAGTACCGGTACCATAGGAAATCCGTTTGTGAGCTTAATCCAATTCGCACCTGAGTTAGACGACCAATAGACACCAAAATCGTTGCCGACATATAGGTGGTTAGTATTTGCAGGGTCAACGAATAAATCGCTAACAGTTATCGCCGGAAGGTCTGAGCTTATATCAGTCCAGTTCGTTCCAAAATTTGTAGTTCTTAAAACTTGCCCTGTTGTATAGGAAGCCCGAGTAAGATAAAAAGTGTTTTCATCTGTCGGATGTGCGACTGCTCCATGTATCATGGTGCCTGAGAATCCTGAACCTGTAACGTTTGATGTAATATCTGTCCAGCTGCCAATACCTTCATTGGTTGATTTATAAATACTGGGTGATGTTGTAAAATAACTTGCAACAGCTAACATATTATTAGTATTAACGGATGAATGTGCAACGGAAGTCAGTCTGTTTGTAGTTATTGAAGTTGCAATAAAAGACCAAGTTCCTGCATTACCATTGGAAGTTGAACGGATAATTCCTCTTCCATATGCAGCATATATTGCATTTTGAACAGTCGGATGCTGCCAATAAGGAGCCGTCCAGGCAGTAGTACCACTGCTTGAGCCAACTACGTTATTCCAAGTAGCACCTGCATCTGTACTCTTGTTCAAAGAACCGTACTGTGTGCTCATGAAAACATTGTTAGTGTTTGAATAATCCACAAAACACTCCATACCATCTCCGCTGGTTTCAAATGCCCAGCTTGTAGCTCCTTTATCAGTTGTGCTGAAATTGCCGTTATCCTGAGCACCTCCGTATAGAATGTTCGCATTAGTAGGATGCGAAGCAATGCGGTAAAACTGAATTGTGTTTACGCCATTATTTAAATGCGTAAATGTCGAGCCCGAATTTGATGAACGATAAATTCCTCCGTCACAACATACATAAATGATGTTTGCATCTGATGGAGCGTACATTATTTTATGAATATCTACGTGTGTATAGCAATCCCATGCACCGGCACCGGCACTGTATCCGGCAGGGTTTCTTACAAAAGAAATGTTTGAACCATCCGTTGTTTTACATATTTCAACATTCCCAAAGAAAACATTATTTGAATTAGTAGGACTTATAGAAAGGCAAAGGTCGTAACTGCCCTGGTCGCTTACATTTGTACCATCATAAGAGCCTGCAATGTTAACACCCGTAGAAATCTGAGACCAACTAGCACCAGCATCGGTTGATTTGTATGCACATGTTGTTCTGGTTGCCGAAATGGCTGTATTATGATATACAAGGCAGTACATTATTGAAGGATTAGATTTTGAAATCTCAAATTGAAGTCTTCCTCTGGATGTATTTGCCGGCAATCCTGTATTGCTTTGAGACCAGTTTACACCTGCATTAGTTGATACCATAAATCCGCCGGAAGCTTCTGTATTACCTATAACAGAATAAGCCAGATTTCCGTCTGTCGGATGAAAAGCAACATCAAATGCACCTGTTAGATTTATTACCCTTGTCCATGTAACGCCTGCATCAGAACTTCTCCATACTCCCTGATTCGACACACCCGGATTATTATAGTTTCCCGTTCCGATAGAAGCTAATATCACATTAGAGTTAGATGGTGATACCTGAATGTCGGAGAATTGAGTCTGTGATCCAAAGCCATTAATTATTCTAGTCCAATTATTTCCGCCATTTGTGGATTTATACAATCCGTCTCCTTCAAATGTTACAGTATTAAATAGCCAGCGGGTTTCACCCGTTCCCGCATAAATTATTTCTGTGTTCGAAGGGTCAATAGCTATCGCTCCGAATGTGAGAAGATTCAGGTCGCCGCTTTTATCTGTCCATGATGCACCGCCGTCAGTTGTTTTCCAAATACCGCCTGCAGCGGCTCCTATGTAAATGATGTTGGGATTTGTGGGATGTATATCCATTCCTCTAACTCTTCCGCTTACGTTACCCCAGTAAGGAATGAAACTGCTTGTCATATCAATGGCTAAAGGACCGATATTGGTCCACTGATCGCTCATAGGACCATCGTTTTCAATAATGTAATTTTGTATTTTCTGCAATTCTGTTGCTTTCTGACGATCAATATGCTCTTTAGGAAAGTCTCCATTTTCATCGAGTCGTGACCTGTAAAACCACTCATATCTTCTAAAGGAATTTCTGTTTCTAATAGCATCAGGAACTTTGTCCCATGCTGAAATGAATGGTGCATTAGAAGGACTTTGAAAAATCCTCTGTTTTGGGTCAGTATCAAGATTTACCTGAGAAAAGGTGTCAAAAGCAAAGAAGAACAATGAAATTAAGAGAAAGAATCTATAATTTTTCATGCTAATATACTAAAAGTAGTTTTTAATTTATCATAAATAATCGAACAATTTAACAAGATTAAAAATTCAAGGAAAAAGGAAGAAAATGATTTATAAAAAAGACGGCCATTGCTGGCCGCCTCTTTTGTATTATTGTTTTATATTAATTTTTATTTTACAAGCATCATTCGTTTTACTTCGGTGAATTCGCTTGTCTGTATTTTGTAGAAATAAACACCACTTGAGAGCTGTGAGCCGTTGAAATCAACCGTGTAGGAACCAGCTGATTTAACTTCATTTACAAGAGTTTTTACTTCTTTTCCGAGCATGTCATATACTTTTAATGTAACAAGTCCCTGCTTTGGTACTGCAAAGTTAATCTTAGTCATCGGGTTAAACGGATTCGGATAGTTTTGGCTTAAAGAGTAATTCTTTGGAGTTTCGGTTCCTGTTTGAGTAATACCGACATAACCACCATTCATTGTTGTATAGTAAAGCGGTGCACCGGTACCTGCAGTTCCAACTTCTCCAACTACAACACCTATGCTCGATTGTCTTAAAGAAACGCCATAGAAGTGCCTGTTCTCACCGTTCAGCTGATCAACGAATGTAAAGCCCCAATCGCTGGCAGTCATAATTTTTCCGTTATCTCCGCAAACGGTGACTTTCTGATCGTACGCATCGATTGAACGCAAATGTTCGATTGTCAGATACTGAACATTGGCAGTCCAGGTTTTACCCCAGTTTGTTGAACGAAGTATGGTTCCGTTATTACCACAAATCATTGCTTCGTTAGGATTAAGGAATACAACGTCGTTAAGATAATCATAACGATTTGAATTTCTTGCTACCCAGTTTAGACCGTTATTTGTCGTATTCCATACTTTACCGTCAGTACCAGCTATAATGCCTCTTCCGTCAAAATTGAACTGCGGAGAATATGCGATTGAATGCATCGTAAACGGAATATCAAATCTCTGATTGAATGTAGCCCCGTTGTTGTTAGTTTCAAAGAACGTCCCGGCATAACCAACAAATGATACATGACCGAATGCTCCTGGTTTTACAGCGATTCCACGAATTGTATGGTCCGGTGTGCTGAACGGTCTTACGACTGTCCAAGTGCTTCCATAATCAAAAGACCTAATGATGACTCCGCCCATACCTGCAGCCCATACAACGCCGGGCTGGTTTTGGTCGAACTGAACGTCATTCATCCAGATGTTTATGTTTGAATAAGTTAATGTCCATTCTTCGCCTGCATCGGTAGTTTTTATAACAGTTCCACCTTGTCCTACTGCAACACCAATATGGTCGAATGGAGCCGGAGCAAAATCAACTCCAAACAAAGAATACGGAACGCCGGTCTGATAGAGAGACCAAGGTGGTGTTGTCATTGTACCAAAACTCCATGTATCGGATGCATAGCTCCATCCGAAATTATCACCAGCATAAACTCTCCAATAATATGTAGTGTTAAATGCCAATGGTGCAGGAGGAGTATAGTTTGATACTGCTATGTCATTTTTATTTATTAATAAATTCGAAAAATCAGGTAAGTTTGAAACCTGAAGATGATACTTTGTTGCAAAAGGAATGTCTGACCAGTCAAAATTCGGTGAGGTAGAAACACCGAACGCACCGTTTAACGGAGAAATTAAAGTCGGTGCTGCAAAAGTACTTTGATGTAAAACATCAATTTCATAAGGAGTTAATGCACGATTCCAAACCCCGATATCATCAAGATTACCTTCAAAAGTATGATAACCCCAGCCGCCGTCAAAACCGATGGTTCCGAAATTCAGACTAAATGCATCATTTCCAATAGGACCAATAGGCTGAGTTCTTGCTAATGTTCCATTAACATAATATTTCACTTCAGCAGCTGTTTTGACTACTACGATATTATTCCATGTTGTATATGCAGGCATAGTAAAATTGTTCGTTGCACCCGTTACAATCCACGGTTCTGTTCCGTCTGAAATCCAACCACCCATAATACCGGGTGAAAAATCATGATTATAATTCAGTAACGCTATTGCATGAGGATTTGAATTAAAAACGGTTTGTCTTATTTTGCCTGTATTAGTTGTCTGCATCCAGACACTGATTGAATAATCAGAACCATTTAAAAGATTAACAGGTAAATTTAATCCTCTAACGTTAAAGTTATCTATACCATCAATATTGTAAGCTGAATTAGCATAGCCATATCTGTCATTCGTTAGCGTGATACCATTATACAATGTTCCATTATTTCCGTTACCGCTAATATCATTCGGATTGCCGTTAAACGGATACCAACCAACGAGACCACTTGCCGGTACGTATGACGGGACCTGGGCTTCGGTCAATGACGCGATGCCCATAATCGCAATTAATGCGAGTAGTAAGATTTTCGATTTCATAGCTTTTCCCCTTTATGAATTAAAATAATAATAAATTTATTCTTTTAATTCCCCCTATACCTGTTAACTGTTTCTGGAGGGATTGAAGTTCCCTAACTTGTGCATTCTTCTTTTAACAGGTTTGACAAAATAGGAATAATATTCATTAATGTCAATAATGAATTAAATAATTTTTATTTCAATTATTTGGTAGAATGGGATGAGTTCCGATAATGAGAATCGGGATGCACCGAACGCACAGGAAGAGTAAGTAAATTGTAAAGAAGAAATCAAAAAGGCGGTCAAAGCCGACCGCCTTTTGATTAAAATATTGAGAACAACTTTATTTAACGAGCATCATTCGTTTTACATCAACGAAATCGTTTGCCTGAATTCTGTAGAAGTACACACCGCTTGAAAGTTTTGACCCATTAAAATCAACTGTATATTTTCCGGCTGATTTAACTTCGTTAACGAGTGTTTCTATTTCTTTACCGAGGAGGTCGTAAACCTTAATCGTTACGAGTCCCTGTTTAGGCAAGGAAAAATTAATCTTAGTTGTCGGGTTGAACGGGTTCGGATAATTCTGACTGACAGAATAATCCTGTGGAATCTCACTTCCTGTTTGTGTGATACCGACATAACCGCCATTCATAGCAGTGAAATACAATGCGCCGTTTGCAGCTGAACCAATTTCGCCAACCACTACTCCAACGGATCCAGACCTCAATGCAACACCGTATAAATGTCTGTTTTCGCCGTTAAGCTGGTCAGTAAAAGAATTACCGTAATCATTTGAGGTCATGATTTTTCCATTGTCACCGCAAACCGTTACCTGCACACTATAAGCATCAATTGAACGGAGATGTTCGCTTGTTAAATACTGAATATTAACGGACCAGCTATTTCCATTATTTGTTGTTCTAAGTATCGTGCCGTTATTTCCACAAATCATAGCTGATGACCAATCTTCAAGATAAACGACATCATTAAGATAATCATAACGGTTTGTGTTTCTTGCTGTCCAGTTTACACCATAATTTGTTGTATTCCAGACTTTACCATCAGTACCGCATATAATTCCTTTACCACTTGTTGAATAATTATTGGGATATGCAATTGAATGCATAGTAAACGGTATATCATATCTTTGTGTAAAAGATTGACCATAATTACTGGTTTCAAAGAATGTACCTGCATAACCAACAAAAGATACACTTCCGGATTGACCGGGTTTTACAGCAATTCCGCGAATTGTGTGGTCGGGGGAACTGAATGGTCTAACTTCGGTCCATGTATCACCGTTGTTAGTTGACCTTATGATAACACCTCCCATTCCTGCTGCCCAAACTACTCCATCATAATTCGGGTCGAATTGAACATCGTTCATCCAGATATTAACATTAGAATATGTCAGAGTCCATTCCTGACCATGGTCTGTTGTTTTAATAACTGTACCACCCTGCCCGACAGCAACACCAATTTCTGTATTGGTTCTTGAAAAATCAACCCCAAATAAAGAATATGGAACGCCGGTTTGATACAAAGTCCATAATGGATAAATCATAGTTTTAAAAGTCCATGCAGCCGAAGGTCCGCTCCATCCATTCTCATTATATGAAAATACTCTCCAATAATAATTTGAATTATAATTTAACGTTTGATTTGGTAAAACTGTATAATGCGAAGTAAATGTTATTTGATCGAGAATAATATTAGTAAATGTCGCATCCGTAGCAATCTGTATTTCATATTTAGTAGCATAAGCAGCATTGTACCAATCCAATGTAGGTGTTGTTGAATTGCTAATTGAGTTGTTTACAGGTGCTAATAAAGTCGGAGCAAATACCGGTTCAACATACTTGTAAATACCAGCAGATGTTGTTACGACAACGGTTGGTCCATCGTTGTACAAATAATGTAAGCTTCCATTAATGCCATTATTCTGCTGAGACCAGGTTAAACCGTTATCGCTGCTTCTGAATAAACCGATTCCTGTGATTCCTACCCACCAGATTCCATTATCAAGAATCAGAGCATCATTAAAGTATGGCCAAGGTGTTCCGGAAATTAATATTGTAGAATAATAATTCCAATTTACGCCGTTATTAGTTGAAACATAAATTTCACCGTTATTTCTAATGACATACACACTACTGCCATAGTGCTTTATTATAATAGCTGAACCAGAGAATGGTTGTCCTGTAACTTCTGTCCATGTATTTGCATGATCATTTGAATAATATACGTTGCCATGAATTTGATCAGGAAAAGCTAATGTATAAAGTTGATTCGTTTCGGGTACCAATTCATAATCAACAATATGATTCTGACCTATAAAGGTCCATGCGACACCCCCGTCAGTACTTTTATAAACTCCAGGCGTTCCTGTTTGAGCAGTACCAGCATAAAGTATATTTGATGCATCCTCAGTCATATCCATGAGAAAACCGTAGGCCGCTGGAAATCCTGCCACAGAATTCCATGTTAACCCGTTATTTGGTGTATAATAAAGACCGTTGCCTGTACCTATAAAAACCTTACCCGTATGGTCTTTAAAGAATCCGGGAGTAACCATAGCAGGAATTACACCGGGTGTTATATTCCATGTATTTAAATCAGTAGATTGATAGACTGGAGAAAATGTAGATGAATTAGCGAGATATTTACCGTCAGATGTTTTCACAATTTTATAGAACTCGCCTGCTGAAGAAACCTGAGTCCATGTAATCTGGCTGAATGATGATACCGCAAAACTTAAAACAAGAAATACGGTTAATAGTAATCTTTTCATAATAGTTTTTTTAATTTAATTAATAAAAATAAACTTTTAAAACTGATATAAATAACGAACCTTTTGAGTCTGAATTTGGGAATAACAATGCGCTAACAGCATATTCGGATATCGAATGAATAACAGCTGAGGTTGAATTTACGTTAATTTTATAATTACCAGTAAACATAATCTCCCTGATTTTGTTTTAATACAAATTACTTTATACTGATAATACCGATAATTTCCTGATAAATGAGATATTAATATTTGATATCACTGTGTTAGATATTCCCTTTTAGATATTCCCTCTTGAAAGCTATCCCTAACGAAGTAAAATAGATATATTGAATATAAATGTCAAGAAAATTTTTTAGCATAAAATTTCAAAAATAAGCTAAAAATGATGTTTTCATACCCTAATATTAACTAAAATGAATTTTTGTATAATAATATTAAAATTCTGCCTATTCTTAATTTTATGATAACAAATAATTACAAGCGTCTGCATAAGGTTTTGAAATCGCAGTATTTGCAGTTATCAAGATTTTCTGTCTGTGTGAATGGTTTTTCAACATTGAAAACATCCTCGAGAAGATATACCAGAACTGATTCGAATCGTTTCATATCGGAATCAGTAAACGGAATTGCACTGATTGTCTTAATATTCTCTCTCGGATTTTTTAAGGCATACAGACCTGCGTTATATTTTTTATCGGGTTTCTCCATCCACAACATATAGGCATAAAGCATCGTCTGCAGGTTTGCTTTATATTTTGTGCTTGCAGGAAATTCTTCCCAGTACTTTTCATAGTTTTTTGCAGACAAAGTCACTATGTAATCATTTCCTGTTTTATAATCTATAACAGTAGTAATGTTGCTCTCTTCATCAATCCTGTCTATTATGCCGCCAATACTGATTTCCCGCTCTTTTCCGTTTACGTTAAACTTAATTGATGTGTACATTTCATTTTCGAGAGCTTTTACCGTGAAGGGATTTCGGTTTCTTTCCTGTTGCAGCAGACGAATAGCGAGTCTTTGAATTATTGATTTGTAAAGCAAGTTTCTGCCTTTTGCGGAGAAATTTACATTAGAAAGTTTTTTGTCAGATTTTAAGAATGTTTCAAAAACATCATCATAGTTTTTATTAACGTTATCAATGATAGTATTTATAATATCGTCCGAAATGACTTTATCGATATAGGGTTCGTATAGTTTCTGCATAATGCCGTGAAAAACCGTACCGAACACAGCGGGACTGAAAACTTCTTCCACATCGTCATCTTCTTTCAGGTTAAGTACTTTCCTTAAGTAAAACTGCAATCCGCAGTTAATGTAATCGGCAAGGTAGGTTGGGGACATTCTTTTAATACGACTCAGCATAAATTCATTCAGCTCGGGTGTCTTCGTAATTACAATCCTGTTATCTTTTATTTCGTTCGCTTCAGGACTTACAATTACGTGACCGTACTTTATATTCTTGTTTACGTGCAGAAGTTCTTTCTCTATTTGCTGAATATATCTGCTCATTTCTTTAACATCATTACCTGCTTCTGAATTGTAGAAAAGATACAAGTTCTTTGCTTTCTGAACCAGGCTCCAGAAATAGTAAGCATTTACTGAATCGCTTTCCTCATAAGTCGGCATACCAAAACTTTTGCGAAGTGAATAAGGAATGTAACTTAACATCTGATTTGTAGTGGGCATTGAATCCTCATTCATATACAGTATAAAAACATTTTCAAATGAAAGGTTTCTTGATTCAAGAAGACCCATCACCTGAAGTCCTTTAAGCGGTTCGCCTGTGAAAACAACTCCCGTTGAGTTTAATATCTGCTTCAGCATATTCCAAAATGTAAACTGATTAAGCCGAACATCTCCGGCAGTCAAGGCATCTGCAAGACGGTTCAGCTGAGTGGAAAAACAGTAAAGATATTCAAGCTGAAAAACTTTGTAATCACCGTCTGAATCGGTGCTTTCTTCAATTCTGATTGCAAGGGAATTAATGATACCGTTCAGGTTGTTAATTAATTCGTTTACATCAGGACCAGAGGTAAATATCTGAGTCAAAATAATTTTAATGCTTTTATTACCGAGAGTGTTCAGGAATTCCTTGAAAACATCAATATATGCTATATTCTCCTCTCTTACTTTTCTGATAAATGCGAAAATATCTTTTGCAGAGGCAAACTTAATGTATGGATGCAATAATAAATTAATAACATCCTTGTAGTAAAACTTAGGTTTTTCATCCTCAAATATTTTTCCAGAGTGAAGCTTGTTTATAATGCTAATGAGATTGTACAAAGGGGTTGACTTCAGAGGCAATCCCATCGTAACGTTTAAATTACCAGAGTTTGCTGGTATAGAATAAAGAACCGGTAAAAGACCGGAAGCATCGGGTATAACGACAAGTGTATTTTCCGGGGATACCTTACGACCTTTGATTTCCTGTTCAAGCTTACTGCCGAATGCTTTTACCATACCTGAATTCAGCGGCGAGCCTACTACTTCAATTTGTTTTGTTCCAGAAGTTAGCGAGTCATCCGACAGGATTATTTCTCCGCCGATCTGTTCATGAAATTTTCTGATGAATGAACCCGATTCCTGTTTTATATCGTCGAGATAATAATTATCAGCATCCCAGAAAATTACTGATTTATCCTTTTCCTTAAGTGAACTAATAATTTTAAGCTCACATTTATTAAGAGAATTGAAACCAGCAAAATAAACTTTAACATATTTATCGAATGATGAAGAATTACCGATATTCTCTGCGATTTCCCTCGCAGCAAGCCCTTCATAAGCAAGTCCATCTTTTGTAAGGTCATTTCTGAAACCGGAATAGATTTCGAATAGACTATTCCAGATATCAAGAAATTTTTTTGCGTATTCATTGTCTGACCTTAAATTAATAAGACTTCCCCAGAAATTTTTTGCGTATTCGTTTAATTCGGTTTGAAACCTGTGTTCAATCTCTTTTTCATCTTTAAGCTTTCTGAAAAGAAGCTCTGCGTTTACAAGATACCTGTCAACCTCATCAAAATCTTTCAGCAGCATTTCACCCCATGAATAGAATTCATCGAATGGTTCTTCGATGAAATGCTTTGAGTACGATTTATATAACTTCATTATAAGCGTCAGCTTATCCGCAAGCTCAAGTTTTGAAAATGATACTACAAATTCGTTTATGCTCATTACTGCGGGCGACCAAACAGGTTTATCAAGCAATGCTGAAAGTTCTTTACGGAAATACACTCCTGCCCTACGGGAAGGGAACACAACAAGAACGCTACCAAGATTTCCACTGTGTGCTGCAAATATTTTTGCTGCAACCGATGCGATAAAATTATTCATTCATTCCTCCGTTAAGGTCTTTCACTTTAATTTTTATTTCGTTCGCTTTGTCGGTGATATACAGCAGATATTTATGAACTTTTTTATAACCCATTTCAGACAGAATTTCAGCATATTCGTCCAGTTGTGAGCTGTGTTTTTGTTCTTCGCGTCCGGTTTTGTAATCTACTATAACGGTGCAGTCGTTTTTCATCATTACCCTATCGGGACGCAGAATCCGGTTATCGGTAGTAAGTATCTCAGACTCAGATTTAACGCTATAGCTACCGTCGAACCAATCACGTGTTTCTTCCGATTCTGTTGTTTTGGTCAGCAGAGTTTTAAACTTCTCCTTTTCTGCTGAACTGATTATGCCTTCCATTAATCCCTTAATGAGCGCAGAATCAATATCGTGCTTGGTAGTTATGTATGAGAGAAGTTTATGGACAACTACTCCATTATCAGTCTTTAATCGAAACCTCTCATTTCCGATCACTTTTAGCTTTCGATATGAAGGTCTTATGAACAGTTTTTTAAAATATGGTGACGAGTTAATACTTTCAAGTTTTATAAATTCCTTTCTTATCTTATTCTTACTTTTTCCATTATCTTCATCCTTGAAAATTGTCCTTTCCCCGAGAATAAGTTTGTTATTCTTGACTTCAAAATCTGATTCAATGGAAGATTTTATTGAATCGGCAATAGATGATACAGATTTGACGGGCACGTTCAAATACAGCCTGTCAGTTGGACGGGTCATACTTACGTAGAGAAGGTTGATGTTATCGAGCCTGACCAGTTTAGATTCTTCAAGGTAATCTTTTTCGAAATATGTGGACTTCGCCTCTTTCACTGCTTTCACATAATAAGCAGATGCTTTATTAAATGGTGCCTCGGAGGTTGAAGCCCAGATTTTATCTTTGTTACCGTCTATTTCTATACTCCAGTTTGCATAAGGAATGATTACTATTCTGCTTTCGAGTCCTTTTGATTTATGAATGGTCATTACTCTTACAGAATTCATATTGTCAGGAACGCTTATAGAAAGTTTATGTTTATTGTCTTCCCAATAATCAAGGAATGAATATATGTCAGATTCTTTTTCCTGAGCAAACCTGTTCACCTCCTCCAAAAATTTTACTATGTAAGGATCAGCATCGTTATTGAGTTCAAAAATACTAATTATATGTTCGACAAGTTCATAAACGGTAAGGTTGTAAAGAACGGGAAGATGTTTAGGTTTTTCATCATCTTTAAAGAATTCATCGGGCATGATTTCAACAAAAATCTTTCCGTTTAATTCGATTGAATCATTTAAAATATCCGAATTCGAATAATTCAGATTTTTAATCTGGTTATAATTATAAAGCATTTCTGTTCTTGATAGCTTATTACGACTGTCGTTCAGATATTTAAGTGTACTTACGATAAAATTTATTTTTGCTGAAGATATTAATAGAAGAGACTGTTCCGAGACAACACTATAACCTGCTTTCGCGATAGATTCAGAGATTTCTCTGCCATCTTTTGTTTTGCGTACAAGAACCAGTACGTCACCAAGACTATAGTTATCTTTTAAAATTTCATTAATAATTTCAGTAACTCGCTTTTCTGACTGTTCATTCGCGCTTATACCTGTCTCTTTATCTTCTTCATAGAAATTTACCTCTACGTAACCGTCAGTTTTTTCTCCGCTTATTAGTTGTTTCGTTGAATTTTCCTCGTATGACTGAATCATGTATTCGTTCGAAGAATCGTCAAGATTTGCAAACCTGTTTTTAAGAGTCAAGAAAAACCTGTTGTTAAAATCAACGATTTGTTTATGAGAACGCCAGTTTGTTTTTAGTGATTCCTCACTAATCATTGAACTGAAAGCGTGCAGGTCCCTTTTAACACCGTACAGGAGAAGACGCATATCTCCATTACGCCATCTATAGATTGATTGTTTTACGTCGCCGACAATGAGTGAATTATTGTTTTCGCTGAGTGAGTTGATAATAAGAGGTTTTAAATTGTCCCATTGAAACCGAGAAGTATCCTGAAATTCATCGAGCATAAAATAATTTAGTTTTATGCCAAGCTTTTCGTATATAAACGGTGAAATATCATCGCTAATCAACAACCTTAGGAAACTGTTAATATCTGTTGATAAAATTGTTCTGTTTTTCTTCCTGTAAGAATTAAGGAACCTTAAGAGATCGCCGAGAATACCAATGTTGTATATAGTTTTGAAGATTATATTTGCTGTGTTGTAAGATCTCGCTTGCGTACTGATCAGATGGATGATTTCAGAATAAAAACGTATGACATCATTTTCGATTTTTGCATTATTTTTAAAGAAACTTTTTCCTTCGTTGAAATATTTTGTGAGAGTTTTATACGGTTCAGCAGGTCCTTTTTGAAGCTTTTCGCAATAAGCAAGGATACCTGACTTTGAACCGCCAGCAAGGTCGGCGTGGGTTAATCCTTCCTGATTTATTAATTCGATTATACTATGGGATTTTAATTTAAGATTATTTTCATACGAGAATTTGACTTGCCTAATATCATTAACGAGTTCAAGTACCTTATTCTTATCATCATAAACATCTTCCGTACTGTTAAGTTTACGAAGCCAGAAGTTTTCACTTACAATTTGTTTACCAAACTCTTTTATGTCTTTATCGATGTTCCATGTCTTTTCATCATCAAGACGGGAATCCAGATATTCTGATAAATATTTAGTGAGCAAATAATCAGTATCGATGCTGTCGAGCATAGAGGATGTAATTTCATCAAGAACCATATCGGTATCGAGTTCAAGATTAAAACCAACAGGCAGACCAAGTTCTTTTGCGAAAGCTTTAATAATTCTAACGCAGAAACTGTCAATTGTACTAATGTTGAAGCTAGAATAATCATGCAGAATACCGCTTAGAACCTGTGCAGCAGTTTTTGAAATATCAAAAGTTTTGCTGTACCATCCGCGTTGTTTCAAGGTTGATATGATATCCTGAGCAAGCTTTTCATCATTACCTTCTGACAGTTTCACAAGATAGTCGATGATACGGGTTTTCATTTCCTCTGTAGCTTTATTCGTGAATGTGACAGCGAGAATATGCTTATAGTTACCAGGATTTTTGAAAGCAAGGATAAGGTATTCCTGTACGAGTGTACGTGTTTTACCTGAACCTGCTGATGCTTGATATATGTATAAATTCTTCATCATTAGATTTAAACTTATACAAAGATATAAAATTTAGAAATGCAAATATTCTCATTTGATGAGAATTTTTAAGGGGACACGACAAAGAAATTTTAAGTATAAGAATAATTATATTCCTTTTTTCTTCACCTATAGTTAGTGATATTTGTTAATGAACAAGTCATTGAAATATTATGTACTGCTTCCGCTTCTTGCGATATCTGCAATAGTCCTGACGGTATTTGTCGGATACAGGATATACAACCTGAATTCGTTCAGAGTTTACCTTATATCACCAGATAAAAGTATCCTTGTTTCGACTGAATTCGCAACCACAATATTAATTAAAGGGAAAATGACGCCTGAGGTAGTAGAAATATTTGTTGACGGGAGGCTATACGAAAGAAGAATGTTCAGCAGTTTGAATTACACGGAAATTGGAAATATTAAAATTGCAAACATAAAAATTGATCCGCTATATTTATCCAACGGAAATCATAATTTTACAGTACTACTTAAAGGAGGATATTTAGTCAAGGACAGTAAGGTCTCCGCAAACTTCATGTATGAAAGGATGAACAACTTTTCTTACGTTGCTGAAGAGCAGAAGACCAAGTCCGTAAAGAACTTTTTTAAAAATGATGCTGCTAACCTTATTTCAGCTTTAAACAATGCCCGTGAGTATTACATTAACAGCGACTGGAGGAAATCAGATAAATATACCGCTGTTAAAGAGAATGTTTTTAAGAGCTTAATTGATTCGGTGATATTAAGAAAGACGGCGATTCTAATAAAACTATTAGAGAATTCATCGGAGCTTGATTCCATATATAACGCAACAAACTCATTGAACCTTGAGCTGTATAACAAAGGATATCCTTTTACAACATTAATGTTTGAATATAGGTACAAGAACGGTAATGCAAAATCGCTTCTGATGTCATATGAGATTACAGATTCCGTGATTCTTGAAAGGGAAAACATTCGTTCAATCGTACATATTATAAATAGAATTGACGGACTAAACCTGAGGGAGCAGTTTCTTGGAATAAAGCTTCCGAATTCCCCGTTCGCATTCATACTTGCAGAAAGCCTGGATTACGTGATTGAAAGGTATTTGCGTTTGTTTGATAATGATGAGCAGTATGCGCAAAAAGAAATAGGATTGATGGTCAGCGGATTTGTCCAAGACAACAATGACAGAAAATTCATACTCGGCAAAATACAAGAAGAAAGCCGGAAGTATGTTATTAACAAGACATTCACGGAACTCGTGAAGAAATCGAATGCTTATCATGAGATAAGACATTTAAACGACTACAAGCTGGCACAAAGAATCGGTAAATCAGTACCGGAAGTACTTTTATACTTTTACAATAATATAGGCGGAGAGGATTTTTTCTCTTTAGACAGTACATTCAAAACAGAAAAGGATATATGTGAAATATTACTGAAAATTAATCCTGAGTTTTCTGCTTATCTGTATGAATTAGTTAATTCAGACGGATTAAGGAGACTAATATTAGTTACACTGTTTGAGAAGATAGTAAATGCGAATAAAGACGATACCTCACATCAATGGGCAGCAAAACTGATTTTGTACAAGTTAGCACAGATGAACGGATTCACAGAAAAGGACTTAATAGCTTTGCCAATAGAAGGGAATGAGCAGAACTGGTTTTCGCTCTTAAAGAAACTTCTTGAAGTTCCTTATGAAAAGATTGAGACTGATGCAGCAACATTGCTGATGGAGGAATTCGGAGGGTAGTGTCTTTCTGCCCGTTTAAACGGGCATTGTGACACGATATATTAAATCTTCTATTACCTCTTCCCCAGCAAAATGAAGATTGAAAATACACGGATACAGGAAGATAATGTACACTGAGTTCTCCTTCGATTTTTAAACTAATTTTTCATGAATCTATCTAGCGCATTGTAAAAGATCTCAGAACCTCTTTTAAATCCTTTTTCGAAATCGGACTTGTCTGCAAACTTTTGAGATAGCATTTTACCGTATGCAATATGCTCTTCTTCGTTCATGTGCTCATCGAAGTATTTAGTCTTCGACTCCTCGAAGTTGTAATGTTTCAGTAACCCTTCTTTCTTTGTTTTAGCGACTTCGGGCTGCTGAATTTCGAAAGAATGTATTGCACCGAGCAATTCCGACGGGTTCATTTCTGAAAGTTCTTTAATAATATCGTTCATTGATGGATAATTATCGCTAGGCGGTTTAATTCTGAAATCATTCCACAAAGAAATATGCTCTGTTTCTTCGGCAATAATCTTAGTGGATTCTTTCGATACAGCGTTCAGTCCTACGACAGCCTTTAACCAGAGATTTGGAATTTCCCGGATGAACTCAAAATATGTGTACGAATACTCAGCTATTTGTTCCCGCGTAATTTCTCCTTTCGCCCACAACTGATAGAACGGGTGGTCAAGTAGTTTTTTGTTAAGTCTCATAGTTTCTCCTTTCATCGCATAATATGAATAAAATATTATTAATGTTCAAGAAATAAAATTCTTTTAAATAATTTATCCTTCGAAGAATTAAACCGAGGATGTCGATTTTGTCACAAGCAATCAGAGGATGTCTATAAGGCTAATTAGAGACTAATTAGAGACTAATTAGAGACTAATTAAGTTTAGGCTAAAAACAACGTATATTTTTTTATTAGTGACATTTTTGACACATACTAATACTGGAAAAATGCAAGATGTAATGCATAATTTTGCAGTTGCATTTAATACTTATTAGAACTAATATTGAAATAATCATTACAAATTATTTTATATGTTTGTATAGATTTTTATCCCCAGAATATACACTATTGAGGACATAAAGTGAATATTAGTTTAAAACATATAAGATGAAGACTAATAATAAAATTAGGATACTATTTCTTTCCGTCATCTTGGTATTAGTGTTATTTCTTATCGGGTATTTATACATCCGCAACAGAGAAATAAGCATCTACATGCAATCAAAACATCTCAGTGATGAAAAAATCGTTGAAAAAGTACTTGACTTAAAAGCCGCAAGTTTCCTGAAACCTACAATTGATAATTCAGCCTGGGATGATATGTTTAAGTTTATTAAAACAAAAGATACAGTCTGGGCAAAAGAAAACTTCAATGCTATTCTTGAGACTTTTAATATGAATTTTTTAAGCGTTTACGATGTATCCGGCAGAAACATTTTTGCTGAAACCGATACAGTATCTAATTATCTGAGAATAAGCGAAAATGAAATATTGGAGTGGTTTAAAAACGATAAAACATTTCACACTTTTCTCAGACAGGATGAATCGATATATGAAATATTTGCAGCGGTTGTAGTTCCAACGTATGATATTTATTATACAACAAAAGAAGTCGGATATTTATTATCTGCAAAAAAATGGGATTCCGAGTACATTAATGAGGTCAGCAAAATAACCGGCTTCGAACTGGAGATAAATCTTTCAGAGCAAAAATCGCACCCACCATTTAACGATAATAAAGAGATTATATACAGACAATTGAAAGATTATCAGGACAAATTTTTAGCAGAATTAATATTCTCGACACAAATTGAATTTCAGTCCGAGTTAAGTAATATAAAGAAACTATTATTCGTTGGTTTTGGAGTTTTAGTTATTACTATTTTATTCTTTGTGTATTTTACTAATAAGTGGTTAACTATACCACTTAAAAATATTGTCAAAAGTCTTGAAGAAGACGACTTAATATACGTTAGCAATTTATTGGATCAGAAAAACGAGTTTGGTGATGTTGCAAATCTCGTTAAGAAATTTAAAGAGCAGAAAGAAAATCTTATCAGGGAGGTGAATGAAAAAACCGAGGCTACCAAAAGATATAAAGCACTTCTTGAAGCACAACCAGACCTAATGTTTATATTTGATAAAGACGGAACTTTTCTGGAATATTACGCACCTGATGTTAGTATTTTTATTGATAAAACAGAGAATATTATTGGGAGTAATATTAAAGATTACTTAGAGACACCAGCGTCAAATAATTTTATAGAAATATTAAGAAAGGTTTCTTCAAATCAAATAGTTGAACCGTTTGAATATGACATTAATTTACCAAACGGAAAGCTTTCTTTTGAAACCAGGTTCGTATCATTAGGTGAAAGCAGAATACTATCCATAGTTAGGAATGTAACAGAGCGGAAGATTTCAGAAGAGGCATTAAAAAACGAAAAGCGATTAAGCGATGCTATAATAGAAACACTTCCGGGGGGCTTCTTTATGACCGATCTTGACGGTAATTATATAAGAAAAAATGAATTCAGTAAAAAAATGCGGTTTGTTAATATTAAATATGAACACGATGAAAATATTTTTCGTTATGTTTACAATGAAGATTTATTAAATGCTAAAAAATCAATTCAGGACGCTAAAGAATCGGGTCATTCTGAAATAGAACTGAGGTTCGAATTCCAAACCGGCATAATACAATGGTTTTATCTGTCAATTCAAAGATTAGATGTAGAGAATAATTCTTTTCTTATAGGTACGAGCCTAGAAACCACAAAAAGGAAGCAATCGGAACAGGAATTAATTAAAGCCAGAGATAAAGCTGAAGAATCCGAAAGACTAAAGACAAGTTTTTTGGCTAATATGAGTCATGAGTTACGTACTCCAATGGTAGGAATATTAGGATATTCAGATATGTTAAGAAGCGAACTCACTAAGGATGATCATTATACCATGGCAGACAGTATATTTAATAGCGGAAACCGGTTAATGGAGACATTGAATTTAATTTTAGATTTATCAAGAATAGAAGCAGGAAAATTAGAATTAAATAATAAAAGATTTAATATATGCGAAACAGTTAAGACAGCTGTTAATCTTTATAAAAAACTGGCAGAATCAAAGGGATTAAAAGTTCAAAGTGAAAATTGCGACAAATCAATCTCAGTTAACTTAGATGAAAGATTGGTTAGAGATATAATAAACAACATTATTAATAACGCGATAAAATATACAATAGAAGGTGGTGTTGTTGTTAAATTAAACGAGATATTAATCGAGAATAAACGGTATGTAGCCATAGTAACAAAGGATACCGGCATAGGGATACCAGCTGACAAACTTGACCTTATATTTGAAGAGTTCCGGCAGGTTAGCGAAGGACTAAACAGGGGTTTTGAAGGAACAGGACTTGGATTAAGCCTGACGAAAAAATTTGTTGAAAAGATGGGTGGTTTTATAACTGTAACAAGTGAATTAGAAAAGGGGTCAGTATTTACAGTAACACTGCCGACTAACTTGGATGCTGATTTTAAAGAAGAGATTATTAACCAGGAACTTGAAATTTCACAAGATTTGAAAAGCACCACAGTTAAAAAAGAGATAGTCTCGGAAAATGAAAGGAAAAGAATATTGGCTGTCGATAATGATGATACTACATTAATGCTGATTGATACTTTTCTGAGTGGTTATTATGTTCTTGATAAAGCGAAAAATGGCGAGGGTGCAATTAATCTGGCAAATTTGAATAAGTACGATTTGATCTTGATGGATATAAATTTAGGAAATGATGATGGATTATATGTGACGAAAAAAATCAGGGAAATAAAAGGATATAAAAATGTTCCTGTAGTAGCTTTAACGGCATACGCTATGGTCGGAGACAGGGAAAAATTTATTAAAGGTGGAGTAAATGATTATATTTCAAAACCATTTTTAAAAATTGATTTATTGAATCTTATAAAGAAATTATTGCAATAATAAGAAAACAGATATTTCAATCTTTATTATTCATATCGGTAAATACACCTCAACAGATGTTT
Organism: Ignavibacteria bacterium; assembly: GCA_041649015.1. Lineage (NCBI taxonomy): Bacteria > Pseudomonadati > Ignavibacteriota > Ignavibacteria > Ignavibacteria bacterium. The sequence goes on along the minus strand of JBAZNU010000003.1, from coordinate 395,348 downwards.
ATATCAAAATATCTGTTTTACAGCTTATCTTTAACACTAAAGCAACAGATTCTCATTAAAGGGTCATCCAACAAATATATTCTTTAGCGAAATATATTGTTAATATAATTATCTCACGAGTAACATTTTCCTCGTTGATACAAAATCTCCAATAGTAATTTTATAAAAATAAACTCCGCTTGTTAATTCAGAACCATCGAATGATTTTTCATACGTCCCGGGCTGTAATCTTTCATTCACGAGTGTACGGATTTCTCTGCCCATAATATCGAATATTTTTAGAGTAATGAACTCTGTTAGTGGTACGGAAAATTCTATTTTAGTAACCGGATTAAAAGGATTGGGAAAGTTTTGCTTTAACATAAAATTTCCCGGAATGCTTGTTGATACCGGGGTAATGGAGGTTAAAGTTGTATCGGTATAAATCCAAACGCCGCCTGTTGTTGATCCGGTTGTTGCGGCATACATTTTATTACCATGGCTGACGATTTGATTTCCGCTTGCCGTTATTCCAGTATTGGTAAATGATAGTCCATCGTTCGTAGATTTAAACACACCGCCATTGCCGTTTATATAAATGTTCCCCGTTAGGTCGAGTGAGCAACCCCTCATAGAGCCTGGCTGAGCAGAAACCGTTGACCAGTTATAACCACCGTTAGTGGACTTAGAAAATGGAGTACCGGTTGATGTGGTAATCATGTATAAATCATTTGGCGATTTTTGCATTACACCCCAGCAATTGCTGACGTTAAAAGGTCCAGAGAAAGTAAATCCAGAGTTAGTGGAGAGAAAAAAACCTGTTAACCCTGTAGTTGAAGATGCACCGGCGTAAATAATATTTGAATTGTATCTGTCAACAACCAAAGTCACGATAGTAATACCTTGTAAAGATGTATCGGGAAAAGTCGTACCAAAGTCAGTACTGCGATAAACACCGCCCGTGTTGCACCCTACAAGAACTACTCCATTTATACCGCAAACGACTGATTGAACATTTTTATTACCGAAAGTTGATACAGGGATGTTTACCCAGTTGTTTCCTCCGTCAGTGGATTTCATAACACCATTAGAAACGTTAGCGGCAAAAATATTTCCAAGAGAATCAACAGAAAGTCCTAGGAAATTTGAAGGGCTGCCTGATAAGAGAGTCAACCAGTTCTGTCCTTCGTTAGTAGTTTTATAAATTTCTTTAACAGTACCTGAAGACCCTCCATAAATATTTCCATATCTATCCTTGGTCATAGCCCACATAGGAATACCGTTTAATGTTTGTGTCCATGTCTGAGAAAGAGATATCTCAGAAAAAAGAACTAAGACAGTGATAATAATTAAGAATATTTTTTTCATAGTAAGTTTTGTTTAGTTTGTAATTAGTAAATATTAGATTATTCGCAGAATAAAAGCAATGAAAGAAAAATAAAACAAAAAAACCTTATGATTTAATATTTATTCGGACATTTTTAGGGATATTTATCGATTTAATGCTCATGAAATAAAAACTCCCTCTGAATACAAAGAGGGAGTAATTTAAAAAACATTATTTCAATGTTGCAATATCGATTACAAAGCGGTAACGTACGTCGCTTTTCAGCATTCTTTCATAAGCAGTGTTAATATCTTTTATGTCAATAAGTTCAATATCAGAAACAATATTATGTTCGGCGCAGAAATCGAGCATCTCCTGGGTTTCAGGAAGACCGCCGATTAATGAGCCGGCAAGACTTTTTCTTCCCATGATTAAGCTGAATGGAAATATTTGTGAGGGGGAAGCCGGAGCACCTACACAAATATGAATCCCGTTCGGACGGAGTAAATTCAGGTACTGATTGTAATTATGTTCGGCAGATACAGTATCGAGAATAAAATCAAAGTAGCCTGAAACTTCCTTCATTTGCTTCTCATCTTTTGTAACTACAAATTTATGAGCACCAAGTTTCAAGGCATCATCCTTCTTTGAGACTGAAGTGCTTAAGACTGTGACTTCAGCACCGAAGGCAACACCGAATTTAACGCCCATGTGACCGAGTCCGCCAAGTCCAAGCACTGCAAGTTTATGACCCTTACCGACTTTCCAGTATCTTAACGGTGAGTAAGTTGTAATACCAGCACAAAGAAGAGGTGCAACAGCAGGCAGGTTTAGTTTATCAGAAACACTGAGCACGAAATCTTCGTTAACAACCACGTTGTTTGAATATCCGCCGTAAGTGGGCGTTACTTTATCCTGCTCATAACCGTTATAAGTCATTGAACCACTTGGGCAGAACTGCTCGAGTCCATCTTTGCAGCTATCGCATGTACGGCATGAATCGACTAAACATCCGACTCCGACAAGGTCGCCCTCTTTATATTTTTTAACATGATTTCCGACTTTAGTAACTTTACCGACAATTTCATGCCCCGGTACCATGGGATAAATGGAGTTTCCCCATTCTCCTCTTACTTGATGCAGGTCTGAATGACATACACCGCAATAAAGAATTTCAATTTGTACATCGTGCGAGCCGACTTCGCGGCGCTCAAAATTCCAGGGTGCTAATCCTGATATTTCGTCTTGTGCAGCATATCCTTTTGATTTTAGCATAATTATTTTGATTTGGTATATTTTATAAAATTGTATTTACAACAAAAACTAATTACAGATGTTATTAGTTCATGGCGTATTTAGAATAAAAATGCTATTGAGATGTAGTCCCTACCTACACCAGTTAAACCTAAAGGGACTTCATTAATATTAAGAGTTAGTATTATAAATTGACCGTGAGAATATCGTCACTATAAGTATCAAATCTTTATGTCTTATTTGGTAATGTTTAATCCTCTAAGAAACCGAATTTACCGTTGTAGAAATCGTTAAATGCCTCCATGAGTTCATCACGGGTATTCATAACGAAAGGTCCCTGAGAAGCAATTGGTTCATTAATAGGTTCGCCGCTCATGACAAGCACAACAGAATCTGAAATTGCTTCGATAGTAAAGTCTTCACCAGTATTTTCAAACAAAACAAAGTTATCAGTTGGAGCGATTTCTGATTCGTTAACTTTAATTTCTCCATTTATAACAAGCAGACCTGTGTTGTATTCCGCAGGAAAGCTAAAATCAGACTTACCTTCTTTGTTTAATTTTGCATTCATAAGATTAACGGGAGTGAAAGTGAAAGCAGGACCTTTTGCATCTTTGTAAGAACCTGATATCACTTCAATGAAGCCTGCATTTTCGGGAAGCTGATGTTTTGCCATCATACTGTTTGTAATAGCCTGATATTTTGGTTCAGACATTTTATCTTTTGCAGGTAGGTTAACCCAGAGCTGTACCATTTGCATATTGCCGCCTTGCTTTGCCCAGTTTTTTTCGTGATATTCTTTATGCAAAATACCTGAAGCGGCGGTCATCCACTGAACATCGCCTTCTTCTATAACGCCGCCGGCGCCAGTGCTATCATGATGAGCTATCTTACCCTTGTATGCAATGGTTACGGTTTCAAATCCGCGGTGAGGATGCACCCCTACTCCGCGTGGTTTTTCTGCGGGCGGAAAATAAAATTCTGCGCCATAATCGAGAAGCAGGAACGGCGACATCCTCTGCATACTCAAATAACTCACTGCGGGGATAAAATTATGGACACGAAAACCATCGCCGACATAATGATGGGGTCTTGGTTTAATGACCTGCTGAACTTTTCTTAATGACATATAATTTAGCTTTAGGTTTAGGTAAAGGAATGAATTCTGTTTCACCGGAAATTTCAGTAAACTTCCGGGCTGACCACATCTCTTTAGCTTTTTCAATAAGCAATCTTTCGGATGATACAAAGTTCCAGTAAATGTATCTTTCTTCAGAAAATGGTAAGCCTCCAATTATATAAATAGTGCTTTCAGGTTCAAGTACGAATTCGAAATCGGATAAATCTTCAGGAACGATTAATTGTTTTGATTTATATTCAACGCCATCATGAATCAGACCACCTTCAAGGATATAAAAACCGGCTTCACCAAAAAGATTCCTGCAAATGTTTATAATAGATTTTGATTTAGTTTTTATTTCCAGAAAAAACATTTTGCTGTAAACAGGGACAGGAGATTCTTTCCCGAGTGCTTCACCAGCAATTAATCTGTATAATACATCGCTATCGAACCATTCGGGGATACTATCCTTTTCGATATGAATGAATTCGGGTTCCATTTGCTCTTTATCTTTAGGCAGAGCAATCCATATCTGCAGACCATGAAATTTTTTATGGGTGTTCCTTAGATAACCGGGGATTCTTTCAGAATGAACAATCCCTTTACCTGCGGTCATCCAGTTTACTTCACCGGGTTTAATTTCAACAGTATTACCGAGTGAATCACGATGCATTAGACTTCCTTCAAAAAGATATGTAAGAGTAGCGAGTCCGATATGAGGATGGGGACCGATATCTACATTTTCTTCAGGTTTCAAATCAGCAAGTCCCATATGGTCTATGAAAATAAAAGGCCCTACCATTCTTTTATTTCTGTAGGGAAGCATTCGTCCGACAGCAAAGTTTCCTATATCTGCCGGTCTTTCATCAATAATAACTTTTATGTTAGACATACTATTAAATAAAAGGTGTAATTAATTCATTATATTTTTTGATGAGTATATTATATAAATTACATTTTAAAAATGTAAAATAATGGGAAGGAAGAATAAATGATATTTAAAAATGTTTTATTATTTGGTGCAATTACACTGTTTATTGCATCAAGTTCATATACACAGACTAAGCAGAACTTTGCTAAAGAGAGCACATGGGAGTTAGGCGGTTCTGCAAGTTTTTCTTACATACAAACTGTATCGAACGGGAATACAGATAGTGATGGAATAAATACATTCAAACTTTATCCCTATGCTGGATATTTTGTCACTGACGGATTTGAGATTGGAATTATACCTGCTTTGGAAATAATAAGCTACGGAGGACGTTCAACTACCTATACATTTGCGATATATGCGGCACCTTCATACAACTTTAACACAAAATCATTGGCTTATCCCTATGTACAGGGAGCATTCGGATACAACAGCCTCTCATACGGAAGTAGTTCATCAAGCTATTCAGGGATTGCATGGGCGATAGAGGGCGGGGTAAAGATAAACATAGCAGGTAATAGTCTTCTGAAGTTAGGATTTGACTACGGTCAGAAAACGCTTAATAAAAGCGGAGAATCAAGCCGGAAAGGATATAATTCATTCAGTTTTGTAATAGGGTTTAATGCGTTCTTAAATTAAGAATATTAACTCGGATTTGAAACCAAAACACTAGGTTTAAAGAACAAAAGACCCGTTGCTGAAAGCAACGGGTCTTTTGGGAGATTTATATTCTGTGATTATTTAATTAACATCATTCTCTTCGTGTCGGTGAATCCGTTCACGTTAATATTATAGAAGTATATTCCGCTGGAGAATTCACTTGCGTTGAAGTCAACAGAGTAATTTCCAGCTGCTTTACTATCGTTAACAAGATTAGCAACGACTACACCAAGAGCATTATAAACTTTAAGAGTTACAAAACCGTTTTTAGGTAATGAATAACTAATTTTTGTTACCGGGTTAAACGGATTAGGAAAATTCTGTGAAAGCTTATAGTTTGCTGGTGTTTCCGAGGTTGAAGGGTTAACAGCAACTATCGGCTGCCCGTACCTTGAAATACCTCCATTGCTTCTGATACCCCAGATTGTTGCACCCATGCGTGATTTTGTTATGTGATAGAAACTACCGGCAGGAGAGGTATAATCAGTTGTCCAGGTGGCGCCATCATCTGTTGATTTACTTATACCAGTACCCTGCTGTGAAGCCCAATATGTTGACGCAGCACCAACAATACCTGAGATTGAAGATGACGGATACGGACTAGTTAAAGCTGTCCAGTTTACACCTGAATTTGTAGTTTTTAGCAAACCTGGGGAAGCAGACGAACCACCGGCTAAACCTGTTGACGTGCTATTAAAGCAAATTGCCGTAATATTTGCTAATGGAATTGTCTGGTCGTCCCAGCTTACGCCCATATCTGTTGTGTGCTTAATTTTGCTTTCACCGACCGGAGACCACCATACCTGATTACCCGAGAAACAAGCAGCGTTGTTGTACGTACCACTCGTGTTCGTCGAGGGCATTGTGTACCAGGAGGTCCAATTATCACCCCCGTTTGTACTCTTTAATAAATTCCAGTTTCCACCAACTACGTCACCTATACAGTATGCATTTGTTGCACTTGTCATCCAGAGATTGTCATCAAAACCTCCAGCTAATGTGTTTACAGTTATCCAGTTCATACCACCATTTGATGTTTTGTAAATGAATGAACTCGTTGATGAACCTGTTACAATAGCTGTATTTGCATCCCATCCAAAAATGTTATACATAGCAATGGAGGAGGGCAAATTTCCACTGACGTTTGTCCATGTAACACCTTTATCTGTTGTTCGTAGGACTTTACCGGCTGCACCACAAACCCATGCTACGTCATCATCGACAGCCGAAACCGAATATAATACTGAAGTTAATCCCGATACCTGCTCAGTCCAAGTTCCCGATGGAACCGGTGGTCCTGTTGAAACGTCAATACCACAGTGCATGAGCTGAGAACCCTGTCCCTGATAAATGTAGTTGCAACCACCAGCAGTTTGGTTGTAAGTTCTTCTATTCGTACCTGTAAATGAGGTGTGATAAAGTCCCATACCTGTCGCAGAAGCACCACATTGACTAATTTCAATAATCAGACTCTTTGTGTTGTCATAATTAAAAGGAGTGTTTAAAACAATCGGTGTAAAAGTACCATTAACAGAATTAATTAAAGCTGATGGATTGTAATAAACCGTGTCCAGATGCTCTGTGTAAAATACACCAGATGGCAAAGTAGTAATGGTAGATTGCCCCATTTTAATAGTCAGGTCAGTAAAAGTAACAGAAGCTGTTTTACAGAACACGTATAAAGTTGTAATATTACCTGAAGGAGCCGGAGTGGGTTGATTCAACTCTCCGGGAAGAATTAAAAACTGTATCAATTTCCCTGCGGTAATGTTAAACGGGAAATTGTTGCTCCCAATAGTTGTATTAAAATTATAATGTTGAGGTGTTTGTGCCGCTAAATCACCCGCGCTAAAAAGTAAAACAATCAAAAACACAATCGTGCTTTTGAAGATTGAAAGTTGTAAAGTTCTCATAGCTAATTTTAGTTTGATTAATAAAAGATGTAACAAGGGAAATATTCAGGGTAAACCTTTTCATAACATAATATAATAAAATAATACAATCAAATATATTCATATTATTAAATAGTAATTCAATAAAATGCAAAAATTAAGCTTTATTTATAAATAGTTAAATCCATTGAAGATTTATATAATTTAACTTCGGGGGGGTATAAATTAACAACGAAAGATTTCTCCGAAATATAACGAATGTTATTACTCAAATAATTTGATATTATGAAATAATATAGGAATATGGTTAAACCCGGGGTAACAATCCGGGGGGTTTTTTGTCCTTTTACTTATTACAGTTGCATTTCAATTTAATTGGGGAAAACGTAAATTTGCTAATTATTTTAAATAAATTAATTATGAGAATTAAATCGTTTTTAGTTATAGTATTTCTTTTGATTTTTATCAAAGCTAATGCCAACGAAATACAATTTACAAACGGCACTTATGCGGAAGTTCTTTCAAAAGCAAAGTCTGAGAATAAAGTATTAATGGTGGATTTTTACACAGACTGGTGCAAATGGTGCGTAGAGCTTGACAAAAAGGTATATACGAATTCAGAGGTAGCCGATTTTGCGAACAAGAATCAGGTAAACTGGAAGATTGATGCAGAAAAAGGTGAAGGAATTGAACTTGCAAAAAAATTTCAGGTGGCAGGATACCCAACCGTTGTGTTTGTTGACGGGAATGGTGATGAGATTGACAGAATTGTGGGTTATCTTCCCGTTAAGGATTTTCTTCCCGCAATGAAAGACTTTGTTAGTGGTAAAAATACACTAAAGAGCCTTCAGGCGACTCTTTCAGAAAATGCAAATGACATAGAAGCTAATTTCAGGCTGGGGAAAAAAATACTTGAAGGTGGAAATGCTGGGGATGCGAAGAAATATTTGGAAAAAGTCGTAAGCTTGGATTCAAAGAATAATTCAGGATGGACAGACGATGCCGAGTTGTATCTTGCACAGATTAGCGGCAAAAAAGAAGATATTAATGCTTTTGTGAATAAGTATCCGAAAAGTGACCTGACAAAGCAAGCTTTGATTTTTCTTGCCGAATCAACGATGGAAAATAATGATTATGCAACGGGTGATGAATACTACGATGAGCTTATTTTAAAATACGGTAACAGCGACGAAGATGTAAGCTTTAGCTATGGTCAATATCTGCTGTCAAAAATATACGGAATTACGAAGAACGAGAGTATTACAAAGGAAATGAACCTTGAAGGGATTGAGCTTGCTAATAAATGCCTTGGATATGTTAAAGGAAGTGTAAACGAAGCATCATGTTATTACTACCTTTCGATACTGAACCTTAACCTTGGAAACAAAACTCAGGCACTTGATTACATAGACAGAGCAATCAGCATATTTGACAGAAAATCTTTCAGAGAACTCAAGGATAAAATTAACAAGTAAATGTATAACGACGATTTCATGAGACGGGCTATACGTCTTTCTTTGTACAACATACAAAAAGGCGGTGGACCGTTTGGCGCTGTAATTGTAAAAGATGGTAAAGTGATTTCTTCGGGCACTAATTTAGTTACATTAATTAATGACCCGACTGCTCACGCTGAAATAGACGCAATCAGAAAAGCTGCTAAAAATTTAAAGAAATTTGACCTCAAAGGTTGCGAAATATATACGTCCTGTGAACCCTGTCCAATGTGCCTTTCGGCTATTTACTGGGCTAGAATTGACAGAGTTTATTATGGTACTTCTAAAAAGGACGCCGCGAAGATCGGATTTATTGATGACTTTATTTATAAGGAACTTGATAAACCTATCGGTAAACGAAAACTTAAATTAACACAGCACTTGCGAGACGAAGCTCTTATGTCATTCGAGACATGGGATTTAAAAAAAGATAAAACCAGTTACTAATTAATTTTTAAAGGAGTTATTTTTACTTCTTACTTGATGTAAAAATAATCACAGACTGTGTTAAGTTTTATTCTAAGTTCTCTATTGTAATATTCATTTGAATAAACAGCCGGTAATGACTGCCAATCTTCAGATAACATTTCCAGTTTGTTAATCAGCATCCATTTGTGATTGAATGACTGATTATGTAAGCTCTTTACCGAATTAATCTGGTCTTGAGTATAGCGGTTTGGACTCATTTTCTCCTTAGCGTAATTCGAATCTATCCTGTAATATTCCAGTTTTGCAATCTTAAATATGTTGTATATATGGTCTTCCTTTGTGTACCCAAGCCTACTGAGGTAATATCTGAACTCTTGCTGACTGTTAAAAGTTGTATCTCTATTTTTTAAAAGATAATCTACAGGAATTTCTGCGGACATTATTTGCTTGATTACTTCTTTATTCGTTTCAAAGCTGAAAGTCTTATAGACTTCCCTATTGAAAACATTCTGCGCAATAAAAAGGAATATCAGGCAAATTACAGCTGATGCAAGAGGTGTTATAATCCAGCCGAGTCCTATTTTTCCTAATATCTTATAATTCAGGTATCTGCCGCTTTTAGCAAATCCAATACCCATAACACCACCGACTATTGCCTGAGTTATAGAAACAGGTACGAGCGGAAAGGAAGGCAGTCCAACTGAGTTTAATGCTTTATCTATCATTGTAGATGAGAACAGGAATAGAACAAGAGAAGCCCCAAATATCACCGATATAGAAGAAAGCGGAGTGAGCTTGAATATACGTTTACCTACCGTTTCTGTAGTCTTGTTTGAATATGTAATAATTCCGATTACAATCGACAATGCACCTGTAAAGAAAAGCTGGTACATTCCTGTAATAACGAACGTTTCCGTAATTCTTATATCCGTGAATGGGGAAGAAGACATGAAAACACCCACTACCTTTGAGATGTTGTTTGCTCCGAGACTGTATGCACCAAACGCAATCACGAGAATGGTTAATCTTTTTAAGTGCTGATCTGTCTCAAGCAAATGAAGTTTTGACTTTTTTAGAATTCGTATTAAAACGTAATATGCTGCAAACGAAAATATTCCCGCCAGAACAGGATTTAATATCCATGAAAATACAATTTCTGCTAAAGATTTAATGTCAGTAGGAGATGATGTAAATAAATTCCAGCCGATGATTGCTCCTATAATTGATTGAGAAACCGAAACAACGAGTCCCTTCTTCATCAGCAAAAATACTGTTAGTGCAGCCGATAGCGACACCGTAAATGAACCCGCAATGGCATTTACGTCACCGAGCTCTCCGATTGTATGAGCTGCACCGTATCCGCTAATCATTGCTCCAAGAAGAACGAAAATAGAGGATATGACTACAGCTGTTGTATATTTCAGAACCTTCGTACTAGTAGCAGTACCGAATATGTTACCGGCATCGTTTGCACCGAGGTTCCAGCCGAGAAATAATCCGCTTAATAGATAGAACCATGCCATCACTTCTTAACCGTATCTTTTAATTACAGCTATAGAAAGCCTGTCACAGACGTCTTCAGCAGCATCTGCAATCTTTTCTATGTTTACAGCAAAAGTTCTAATATGCATCTTGCAGCTAAGCTCAATATCTGCTCTTTCAAAAATATCACGTTTCAATTTATCTGCAAGCTTGTCAGATTCCTTTTCAAAGAAAATGGTTTTATTTATATAATCGCGTACAATCTGAATTTCCGTGAAGTAAGAACGAACAGCAGATATCATGCACTCTACAGCTGATATCGATGTGTCTGCCAGGTCAAGAAACCTGTCTTCGAGGTCTTGAGGAATATCCGGATTTTCAACAGAAAATTGAAATAATATCTCTTTGCAGCCGTTAAGAACCTTATCGGCACTTTCAAGAAGTCCAAGTACATCTCCTCGCTGCTCAGGAATTAAAGTATGACTGTAAAGCTTTGTCTCTATTGTTCGTCTGAGCGTATCAGCATCGTTTTCAGTTGTGTCTAAATTATTCAGTGCATCAATAAACAGTTCAGAATCTTTTTTCAGATAGTACTTGATCCCCTGCTTAAGATACAATCCTCCGTTCAATACTTTGTCAAGAAATTCATCAATCTGAACTTCCAACTTTTTTGTTTTCTTCAGTAACATTACAAATAATTTTATTAGTATAATATAAGAAAATTGAAAAAGGCTTTTAATGTATTAATTTATTCTTTTTGTAATACCTGCTGAATCATGCGGATTTTAGACAGTTTAATGTAGTAGAAAGGAATGTGTATTATATAAAAATATCACGAATATTGAATATATAGAAATTGACACTTACAATAAGCTGCCTTTCGATATTATTCCGCGTTCAGCTAAAGGTCATTGAATCGGCAGGGTTGACCGTAATCATGAGTCTATATCAAAAATTACTCACATCTCTTCCGAAGAATAATGTCTTTGTCCAGTCAAATATAACAAGCAGTTTGTTTTTGAAACTAACAAGTCTCGTTAGGTAAGCACTTCGCCAGAGCAAAAATGTTTTAAAACCCGTACCTTTGAACTGCGGCGTATCAGCAAGAGCTTTATGACCTCCTATATATGCAAGCATCCCGAGATTTTTAAACTTAAATGGAAGTGATACATTCATTTTTTTATTCAGATATTTAGCCAAAAAAAGACCAAGCTGCTGTGCAACCTGTGCTGTTGCCGGAAGCTCTTGACCTTCTATGACCGCACAGTCACCGATTGCAAATATATTACTTTGATAACCATCATCTTTTTTTACCCTTAAGAATTCGTCGGTAATTATCTTCCCCGTTCGGTCAGTTGCTAAACCCGAATTGTTAACAAAGTTAGTTGAAGTGTTTCCGGTTGCCCAGACAAGAAGACTATATTTTATCCTTTCGCCGTTATTAAGATAAATATTTCTTTCATCAACACTCTCAACAAAAGATTTTGTTCTTAAAGAAATTTTTTGCCTTTTGAAAACTTTCATTGCATATTCACTTAGTTTTTCATCAAACGATGCAAGAATCGATTCCTTTGCCTCGATAAGAATTAACTCCACAAGGTCACCTAAATATTTGTACTTTCTTTTTACATCGTCTTCAATGAAATCGTGCAATTCCGCTGCAAACTCAACACCTGTCGGACCGCCGCCGCATACCGCAAACCTGAGATAGTCTCTTTTCTCCTCCTCGGTTAATCCCGGTAACGATGCATTCTCAAAGCAATCTACTACCCTTGTTCGTATCTTTCTTGAATCATCAAGCTCCTTCAGAAAAAGCGCATTTTCCTTTATTCCCTTAATTCCGTACGTACTCGTCACCTCACCGACCGCAATAACTAAGTAATCATAATCAATCTCGTACTGACGTTTTGTATCAACGTCAAGACATTTTACGTTACGATTCAAAGTGTCAACTTCTATACAGTAAGACTGATGGAAAATTATATTCTTTACATTCCTTATCGGTTCTATAATACTCCTGAACTCTATCGTTCCTACTGTAGTACTCGGAAGTAAAGGAGTAAACAAGAAGTGATTTCTCGGACTAATTACCGTAACTTTATAAAGTTTTGTATTTATCTTCTTTATAAATCTGAATGCCGCAAATCCTGTACCTAATACAACAATTCTTTTCATGTCTTATATTTACTTTTTATTTTAATATCAGCTTTTTCACCTGAAATCCCGTGATATATCAATTATTTTGTTTACTTATTTAACATATTATTTTAGATATTAATTTATGAACATGAAATCATTCAGAAAAGAACTATGGTTTAACACTTCTAAAAGAAGAGAATTAATAAAGATAACTACTGACGTTGAAAAGTGTGTCAAAGAAAGCAATGTTGTAGAAGGATTAGTTTTAGTGAATGCTATGCACATCACGGCTAGCGTGTTTATTAACGATGATGAATCTGGTCTCCATAATGACTTTGAAGCATGGCTCGAGAAACTCGCACCCGAAAAACCTTATTCCCGGTATAAACACAACGGATTTGAAGATAATGCTGATGCACACCTGAAAAGAACAATCATGGGAAGGGAAACAGTCGTTGCTATTACTCAGGGGAAATTAGACATGGGTCCATGGGAGCAAATCTTCTACGGTGAATTCGACGGTAAAAGAAAGAAAAGAGTACTCATAAAAATAATCGGAGACTGAATATAAGTCTCCGATTATGTTTGTCAACCTATTTTCTGACGAAAGAAATAATTTCACCAGATATAAAGCTGACTTAAACGCGGGTACTTGAACATTTACCCTATATCATCAGTACCCTATTCTTCCATTGTCAAGTTTACCCCCTTATCATTGGAAGAATATAAGGGTTCCCGGTAACACTCATTATTTGTATCTTATATTTGCGAAATCAACTACCGCAAATCTTACAGCGTCTCGAGATAATCCGTATCACTTAAATACCCCTTGTTAAGCACAAGGACCTTGCCTCAGTTTCGGGCAAATTATCATTTGTATTTTCATGTAACCGGATTGAACTCGTAAAACCGCTTTTCAACAATGACATGTTTTCCGGTTTTCCCACTCATTTCTTTTGAGAATGAACTTTCATTTCTTGCATTCTCATTTTTTCATCTGTGACTCTGAACTAATGTGTCAAAGTCTTTGAATTAAAACAAATCTGTTATCTTAAAGAAAAACATTTTCATTGTTTTTCCTTATTTTGTTCCTCTGTTAATTCTATGAAAAGTCTATTCGAATTTCAAGGTATATTTAATAATATTATAACTACTTGATAGCAATAAGCAAGCCACATTATAAATTATTACGGGAAAAATAAATGCCCTGCACGTTTCCATACAGGGCTCGGTTTAAAACATACTTTTTATTCTAAAGTTGTGCGTTCAGCTTATCAACAATACTACCCTTTGGTACAGCGCCCACTATCTGGTCGACTACCTGTCCGCCTTTGAAAATTAACAGCGTCGGGATACTTCTTATTCCGAATTTAGCCGCTATCATCGGATTGTTATCAATATCAACTTTTCCGATCTTTGCTTTTCCCTGATATTCGCCCGCAAGCTCTTCAACAATCGGTGCAATCATTCTGCAGGGTCCGCACCAGACTGCCCAGAAGTCTATCAATACTGGTACATCTGACTGCTCTACTTCAGCAGCAAAATTCGAGTCTGTAATTTCTAATGGGTGCATTAATATTATTCCTTTCTTATTAATTTAAAGTTTTGTTTGTTAGTTTATGTGTAAATTATCTTCTCCAAGTATATTTTTCAAGTTCGAAATTAATTCATTGCTAAGATTTATTTTGTACTCTTTTGACCTGTATTGTTTAACTTTACCGTTCTCGATAACGGTAAAAAACAATCCGCAGGTCCCTGGATTTTTATCAACCAGTGCTCTTATCCTTTCCATATCCACGTTCCCAACCTTTTTCGGATCCAGTACCAGGGTTATGTTGCTCCCGAGTGTTTCCTGAAAATGGTCTATGGAATAAATGCTGTCAATCACAAGTTTTAGTTTATCACCTGATTCTTCCGCCTTACCTCTTACGAACACAAGCTGGTTTTCTTTGAATAAATCTTTACGTGATTCATAAATCTTTGAAAATGCAACGCACTCCCCTCTTCCGTAAAAATCTACTAAATTGAATATCGCAAACTTGGTTCCTCTCTTCGATTCTTTTACGGATAAATCGCTTATCACTCCGCACATTTGGGCATTGTCAAGCTTCGAAGGTTCTATTTCGTTTATATCTTCACCAAAGCTCAGGTTAACAAAGTTCTCTATCTGCTTTCTGTATTTTTCGAGGGGATGCCCTGTCAGATAAAACCCCAGCGCTGCTTTCTCGTGATTGTATTTTATTACTTCATCAAATTCTTCATGGTCCTCCAGCCTTAATTCAGATACACCATTTAGCTCAGGAGTATCAGAAAACAAACCATGCTGTCCTTTCGACTCAGGCTTCTCTTTTATTCTCGATGCAAACATCGTTGCTCTTTCAAGGTTTTCTATAAGCTTACGCCTGTTCTTTTCGATAGAATCGAAAGCACCTGAAAATATCAAACCTTCAACCGTTTTCTTGTTAACAAGCCTTAAATCAACTCTAATAAGAAAATCCACAAAACCTTTATACACACCCTTTCTTTCTCTTTCTTTTACTATATCATCACTCGCTTTCTCACCGACATTCTTGATTGCACTTAATCCGTATATGATTTCTCCCTGCTTCGTTTTTGTATCCGTATACTTAACTTTGAAATTAGTAAAACTTTCATTTATATCGGGCTGTCTGAGCCGTATCTTCATCCGTGAACATTCCTCCGCAAGATACTGAAGTTCTGTTTCGTCATCCTTCCTGCCTTCCATAGAAATTGCCAGGAACTCAAGCGGGTAGTGCGTTTTCAGGTATGCTGTGTAATAAGCAAGTATTGAATACGCTACACCGTGAGATTTATTAAAACCATAATCTGCAAAATCTAATATCAATGTGAATATCTGCTCGGCTATTTTCTTTTCAACTTTATTCGCAACGGCACCTTTAATAAAATCTGTCTTAATCTTCTGCATCTTTTCCTTAATCTTCTTTCCCATTGCTTTTCTCATGTTATCTGCTTGCGCCATCGTAAACCCTGCTACTTCGCGGGCAATCTGCATCACTTGCTCCTGATAAACTATTATTCCATAAGTGTCTTTCAAAGCATTCGACATAAGCGGATGCAGGTATGAAATTTCCTTCCTGCCGAACCTCTTCTCAATAAAATCAGGAATTAGTTTCATAGGTCCTGGTCTGTAAAGTGCATTCATAGCAGCAAGGTCATTTATATCCTTCGGTTTAAGCTTAGAAAGATACTCCCTCATCTTGTTTTTTGAAAATTGAAAAATTCCAACCGTCGCTCCTGCAGAGAATAATTCGTATGTATCCTTATCATCAAGCGGTATGTTGTCTGTTGTAATATTTAATCCGTGATTTTCATTTACAAGATTTAATGTCTTTCCAATTATTTTTAATTCTTTCAGTCCGAGAAAATCCATTTTTATAAGTCCCGCATCTTCAAGCATATTCATGTCATACTGTGTGCAGTAAACTATCTGATCGTCCTCGTCCCCGCCCTTCTTCTCAGGGTCTTTTGCTCTTGAGAGTGGAACGTAATCTGAAATGTTTGATGGTGCTATTACAACACCCGATGCATGAATAGATGAGTTCTTGTTCAGGTTTTCCAGTACGCTTGCATATTCAAACATACTTCTTCTGTCAAGCTTCACTGCACCGTCTACTGAATTAAAATATGCGCTAAAATCCGGCACCTCCTTAAGGCACTCCGAAAGAGGTTTCACCTTACCGAATAGTATAGGAATTAATTTTGTTAAATCATTAATTTCTTTATATGGAAAATTCAATACCCTGCCCACATCTTTCAGAACACCCCTTGGTGCCAGCTTGTTGAACGTTATTATCTGTGCAACGGAGTCTTCACCGTATTTTTCCTTTGCGTACTGTATTACCTCGTCACGTCTGTCATCCTGAAAATCTATGTCTATATCAGGCATTGATATTCTTTCCGGATTTAAAAATCGTTCAAACAGAAGATTATATTCAAGCGGATTAACGTTCGTTATTCCGAGACAGTAGCAAACAAGACTTCCCGCTGCGCTGCCCCTTCCTGGGCCTACAAGAATTCCGCGGGCTTTTGCAGAATTGATAAAATCTGCAACAATTAAAAAGTAACCCGAGAACTCCATCTTCGAAATAACACCTAATTCATAGTGCAGCCTCTCTTCAACATCAGGAGTAATTTTCTTAATCCTTCTGTGCATACCCTCAATGGAAAGCTTTTCGAGATATTCATCAAGTGTTTTTGTACCCGATTCCTTCGGAATAGGAAATCTCGGCATGTGGTTTGCTTTTGTATCTATTTCAAGATTGCATTTCTCCGTAACTTCAAGAGTCGAGTGTATCGAATCTGGAAAATCTTTGAATAGGTCAATCATCTCTTTAGCTGTCTTGAAATAAATCTGGTCTGTTCCATACCGGAGCTCTGTCGTTAAATCACGCGGACCGATGTTCTTGTTCTGCTTCGAACTTAGATGAAGATAAATGTTATGCGCAATTGCATGCTCGGGTTTAATGTAATGAACATCATTCGTTGCTATAAGTTTAAGACCGAATTCTTTCGCAATTTTCGGCATTTCTCGAAGCACTTTTTTCTCCGATTCAAGAGTCAAATGGTTTTGTATCTCAAGGTAGAAATCCTCTCCGAAAATATCCTTGTACTTGCCCGCCATCTCTTTAGCCTTTGCTAAGTTGTCACGGACAATGTAACACGATATAACACCTCCGGCACATGCAGATAGCGCCACAATGCCGTCTTTGTATTTATCAAGCACTTCAAGGTCTATTCTCGGCTTGTAGTAAAAACCCTCTGTATGCCCTATCGAATTTAGCTTCAGAAGATTTCTGTACCCCGTTTCGTTTTTTGCAAGTAGTATTAAATGTGCGTAATTTATATTCGTCACAGAAAGTCCGTCAGAATTCTCCGTGTCTATTACATCCGACGCATAATCACTTCTTTTTGTTTTATCAAATCTCGAACTGCCCTGAGCAACATAAGCTTCAAACCCTATTATCGGCTTTATACCCTTTCTCTTGCATTTATTGTAAAACTCCATAGCACCGTACATTACCCCGTGGTCGGTAATTGCAACCGCTGACATTTTATTCTCTGCCGCTGCATCAACTAATCCGTCAACCGTGCAAATAGCATCGAGTAAAGAATAGTGTGTATGGTTATGTAAATGTATAAACTCTTTCATTGGGTTTGATTTTCTCGTGAGCTGTAATGTTCAAATTCTAAACCTTATCTTCAAAGTAAAAAATTTAAACTTGTTTTAAAATTCTAAATTTATTATGATAACCAAATTTAAAATTTTATGAAAATAGCAGCAGCTCTTATATTGCTTTTATTATTATCGATAAACGCTTATACACAGAGTATAAAGCTTTCTGATTTCAATAGCAAGAATAATTCGAAATCAGTTTATAAAAATACGCTCGAAAAGACAGAGGACTTTGAGCTTTATAAACCAATTATGATGTTTTGGCCATTAAATCCGATGCTTGTCGTAGAAAACAGCAAAGTTTATTTTGGGCTGACTAAAGAAGTGAACGTGATTCTCCCCGGTGCAAAAGTAAAGATGGGGTTTGAATATTCCTATATTTTCAGAGAGGAAAGGAACAACCATATAAGAGCATTCGCTGATTACATCATACCACTGCTGGCGCGTGATTTTGCCGCCATACTTATGAACGTTGGAGGAGGTTATTTTACCGATACTAAAAAAGCAGGCTTGTTCCCTCAGATATCGTTTGGACTCCTTGCAGGGTTTGGTGATTTTATCGGAATAAACGTGTATATAAAAGCCCGCGAGACGTTCATGCTTAAAAGCGAAGAGTCAAACATATTTGATCTTTCGTTGGGAGTTGGTGCGGCATTTTATCCGTTTTAGTTTAAAATCTTTAGCATACAAAAAGAGGTGCTGTTAGGCACCTCTTTCTTTTATATCTCGAATAAATCTTACTTCATCTTCTGTGCCATCATGAATGCATTGTATGCATCCACAACACCTGCAGTTTTTGATAACTTATCAAATTCAACTTTTCCCAGCTCTTTAGATTTTACAACAAGTCCGTTATACTTTCTGCTTGACTCCATTATAATCGTTTTTATTTGAGAAGCCGTAAGATTCGGAAAATATCCCTTTATGATAGCAGCTACACCGGCAGCATTCGGTGACGCCATCGATGTTCCGCCAAGACTCTGGTATTTACCGCCGGGTACCGTAGAGTTTACTTCTACTCCCGGAGCAAAAACATCAACAACTTTGTCCGAAAAATTTGAAAACGATGCCGCAAGGTCATATTTCCTCGCTTTGTTCGATGGGTCTTTTTCTGTGCTCCATTGCTTCATCCATGTACTCGCACCGACGCAAAGCAAGTTGTTAAAATATTTCATGTCTCCATTTTCTCTGTAAAACTTCGGAGGATAGTTTAACCTTGTCTCTATGTTTGTTCCTTCATTACCCGCCGCTACGACAAATAATACTCCCTTAGATTCTGCATATTTTATCGCCTCTTTAACATACTGTGGATTGTTGCCCGGCGCAAAATATTTTCCTGCAGAGAGATTAATTATATCCGCACCGTTATCCACTGCATAACGAATTGCATTTGCAACGTCTTTATCCCTCTCATCACCGTCCGCCGGAACTACTCTTAAATACATCAGCTTTACAAATGGAGCCTGCCCAATTCCCTTTTTTGTTGCACCGATTATTCCTGCAACGTGTGTTCCGTGTGAACTCACCTTTACAGATGGATCATTATCGCCGTAATTCTTCTCATCAAGGACTGAAGAATTATCACCTATAACGCTTGAAGGGTCAAAATTAAGGTCGTAAGATAAACTCACTTTTGATTCAAATTCTTTTTCATATCCAAATATATCGTCAGGCGATACTCCCATAAGCATATATGAACCTAATATACTCTCCGCTGCATCTTTTGATTCACCCGTAAGTGTTTCTTTAATTTCCATCAATTTCTTTGGGTCCGTTGTCACATTATTTGCTTTCAGGACATCAACCGACTTTTTCATGTTGCCCGAAAGTACCTTTATATAGTCATATGTGCTAACATCATCTGCCTTCTTTTCATCATATTCATCTTTTACCTTCTTGTGATAAGGGTCTGTTTCAGAAACTCCTTCCTTCTTAAGCCTTGCGTATTCTCTCGTAACCTCAAGGTTCAAAGCTACGGCTTTTCCAAGAAAATTCCATCCGTTGAAATCATCAACATATCCGTTATTATCATCATCAACACCCGCCTGTCCGTTCACCTCTGCTTCATTCTTCCATAAGTTTGCTTTTAAATCAGGGTGATCCATCTCAAACCCTGAATCCATCACCGCAACTATTATCTGTTTCGGTTCTGCTATTCCCTGTGTCTTTATGTAATCATACAGCTCAAGGGTTCTTGTGCCTTCATACCCGTCTTTTTCCGGTGATAATTGCGACCAGTCAGGTAATTCCGCTGAAACAAAATTGCTCCTGATTCTTTCTATAATTTTTATAGGAATTTTTACTGTCGTTTTGTCGTATTGAACAAAATTAACATAGTCATTTCCTATATTTGCTTTAAAAGTAAAGCCGAAAGAGACTACTCCGATAACAAGCAGTATCAATCCATAGTGTTTGAATCTGTTCATGTGTTATTAGTTTAATTAAAGTTGTACCTTATTATATTACTTTTTATTCAAAAAGTTTCAAAAGTTTGTTATTTTTATAACAATAAAAGAATATTAATAATTTTATGTTTCATTTCCTATCTGTGCTGATCAATTAATATACTGTTGCCATCAGGATCTGTAAGCGTAATGTGCCCGGGTCCCGTAGTAGTCTCATCAGCTTCCTTTGTCAGATTTATTCCGTTTTCTTTTAAGTGTTTCTGAATCACCCTTACGTCATCAAAAACCTCTAAGTTTTTTGCATTCTCATCCCATCCGGGATTAAATGTGATAATATTCTGCTCAAACATTCCCTGAAATAATCCAATTATTGAGTTTCCGTTTTTCATTATCAGCCAGTTTTGTTCTATATTTCCGCCAAAAACTATAAAGCCAAGCTTTTCATAAAATTCTTTTGAAGAATGAATATTCTTGACATTTAAACTAATAGAAAATACACCTAATTTTATTTGTTCCATGATTATTATGTTAATTTTGCAAACGGTTCTATTTCATCGAATGAAGTCCAAACATATTTCCTTCTGTATCAATACATAATGTGCAAAACCCGTATTGACCTATTGCAAATTTCGGCGCCACAACTTTTCCACCGGCTTGCTCCACTCTGTTCTGTTCAGCAAGGCAATCTTCCGTTTCGAAGTAAACCAGCGTGCTGTTCCCGCCCGCTTTTATATCTGACGATTGTACAAGTGCACCTGTTGTATTGGGTGAACCTTCCACGTAAGGAAATGCCGTCATTTTACAATTCATTCCCTCAGGTACTACCATAACGGTCATTTCATTTGCGAATATTGTTTCATAGAATTTTTTTGCTCTGTCCATGTCATTGACATAGATTTCGAACCAGGTTACAGGATTGTTTTTCATCTTTTTAAATTTAAATGTTGTTAAATATTGTTAATTTAAATCAATATTCTGCTGTTCTCCTTTCAGCAACTAAGAATACTAATTTATATTACATTTCGCAATTCAATTTTGCTCTTTGGTTTTCGCTATCATATTTTCAAATTATATCAGATTAGGAAATTATGGATTAAACCCATATTTTTGTAATATCTGAATCATGAAATTAATTCAAAAAGAAATATCGTTAGAATCCCGCCCGAGAGGGTTTCATCTTATCACTAATGAAATCCTGGGTAATCTTTTTGAATTACGCGACATTACAAAAGGTGTTGCTAATATATTCATAAAACACACTTCGGCATCAATTTCTATAAACGAAAATGCTGACCCGACTGTCAGACAGGATATGGAATCGTTTTTTAATGAAACCGTTCCTGAAGATTCTGACTTTTATTTGCATACACTCGAGGGTTCAGACGATATGACCTCGCATATTAAATCTACATTAATAGGATCAAGTGTTAACATTCCCGTGACAAATGGAAGGTTTAATCTCGGAACATGGCAGGGAATTTATCTTTGTGAACATCGAAATAGGGGCGGCAGCAGAAATATTGTCGTAACAGTCTTCGGTGTATAGCGTTTTATGAAAATAAATTCAGTTATTGGGAACAAATTAGATAAAATAAGGTTTATTATCATATCAAATAATTAAAATAAATACATGAAAAAACTAACACTATTATTATTTCTTGTGCTTTTTACCGGCGTCATTTATGCCCAGAATGTTAAGGAAAAACTGGTCTATGATAATCTAAAATCAGACCCATATACTATGTACGATTTTAACTATGACGAAAATACCGGCTCGTTTGTTTACGCAATTTATGATACCGTAACTCAAAAAACCCGTATCACTAGCAATAAAGGCGACTCAAAAGAGTACAGCTATTTCCAGACATATGATATTGTTTACGATAACTCTGGAAACTATTTCGCCGTTGCTATCATTACTTCAAACGATGAAAATTACACTGCTGATTATTTCCTTTTAAGAAACGGTATGGAAATACTGTCAAGCAGCAACATTCAAACCCCTCTCGTGAAAAAAGATGATGGAATTTATTTTATTGCTTACCAAAATGGTAAGGACACAAGGGTAAAGTATAGTTTTGCATCCGAACAACTCGAATACGGCAAAAGTTATGATACTATCTTTCTTGCCGCAGCCAAGAAGGTTTACGGCGAAGGTGAACCCGCTTTCGAAATAGGTTTCACAAAAACTGGAAAAGAGTACTATGCAGCAAGTAAAAACGGTAAACATGTATTCGTTGTTGGTGAGAAGGAATACGGACCTTATGATGAAATACAGTATTATAGCACCTACGAAGATAAAGAAGGAAACGTATGTTTTGTCGCAAAAGAAATTGTCAACGGGAAAAATTATTATTTTGTCGTACAGGGAGATAAAAAGTATTCCAGATTTGCTTCAATATATCTCTCAAATGCTTTTGATAAAGATAACATTCCTGTTTATTCTGCTTCTGAAGATTTCGACGTGGAGTTTCCATCTGATGCATACATTGTTAAAGGCAGTGAGATTGTAAGCAAAAACTTCTCAAAAGGTGCTTATGATATTCTGTTCACCCCCTCGGGCAAACTTGTTTATACTGGCACAGACACACTTAAAGATGGTACTTATGTAACCAAACTGTTCATTGACGGAAAAGAATTTGCTTCTGCAAACTCAATCTGGAATATAAATTTCTTCAATGACGATACTCCATATTATTACGTATCTGACGTTAATTATAACACATCTTTGTACAAAGGTAAAACAAAAATATCATACGATACATACTCAAGCATTGGTTCTTTTAGCGTAAATAAATTAGGTACGCTTTCTTACACTGCAATGATTTACGGTGACTACGAAAAAAATATCCCGAATAAAAGTTATTATATTATTGGTAATGAAAAGTTTGGTCCTTATGATAATATGTATGTCGGCGAGTACGAACCTGCTTTCTTGCTCGTTAATGATTTCAACGACTATGTTTATGTCGCAACAAGTAATATAACGGGAGCTGAAGGCGAATCTATCACCAAGTATTACGCCGTAGGTAAATCATGGAAATCACCTGAATTCGAATTCATTGCTGACTTGAAAATGTATAATAATGATTTCTACTATACGGGTTATAATTACGGAACCGATGGTAAATCCGGCAATAATATACTCTTTAAAAACGGACAAAAAATTGCCGAATATAATTCTGTGAACAATCTTAAACTTGACGATAAAAAAGGGGTTATATCATTCCTTGCTCAAAAAGATGATAAAGTTTATTTTGTTGAAATTAATCTCTAATACTATGAAAAAGTTTTTATTAGTATTTACTCTCTTTGCCGCTTTGTTTGCATTCGGCGAAGTTAAAGACGCTCAATCTCAGATTGTTTACATCACTAAATATAAAAGTGAAGCTGATAAGATAATTTATGTTTCGCGTTACAAAAGCGAAGCGAACCTGATTGTTTATGAAAGTAAGTATAAAAGCGAAGCAGCCCCAATGAGTGGTATTTGGTATTATACTAAATATAAATCAGATGCCGACTGGCAAATCTACTTCACTGAGTACAAGAGCGAAGCCGATATCATTGTGTATTTCACAAAATATAAAAGCGAAGCCGGCTGGAATAATTAGCTTTTACCAAAAGGGTTTGTAACAACACTGTTACAAACCCTTTTTCTTTGACTTCCCTCTTTACTACCACAACCCCCTCACGGGAGATCTTAAACCTGAATATATAGTCTCCAAACTAACATTTTAATGCTGATTTTGTACGTTTTCCATAAAATAAGCTTAAATAATACTTGTTACTGCATATTTGATGCCTGATGCAGGCTGCGCGCGGACTACGGGCATCCTGCCTGCAGGCTTAGAACATGGTATAGACAAGGCATGTTAATGGGATGTTCATGGGACGTTTATGGGATGATAAAATAATTAAGTGTATTTACAGGAAGTTATAGTAGGCTTCTTTTTTATAAATCTTAAGCAGCAAGTCAATCCAATATGACTATTTTGAATAATCATGATAAGTAAATGTTCTAAAAATAGATAGAAAAGTCAAGGGGAAAAGAAATTTTGTACCGTTTTAGATATGAGACATAAATCGACTTTTCCTGACTTTAGCAAATTATTCTCAGTTGATGTAAATAAAGGGCTATTTATGCAAAATCATTTTACAAGCACCATACGCTTCACATCCGTAAATTTTCCTATCGAAGAACTGCTGCTGCGGACATCTATTTTATAGAAATAAATACCACTCGATAATCCTTCTCCGTTGAATTCGACACTATAAGTCCCTGCATTAAGATTTTCATTCAAAAGGGTTTGTATATCTCTGCCATTGTTATCATAGACTTTCAATGAAACAAACCCTCGATTTGGTAACACATAGTTTATTTTAGTCGAAGGATTAAATGGATTTGGATAGTTCTGTGAGAGATAATAACTTCTGATTTCTTCATTGTTATTCCCAATTCCTACATCAGATCCGTTTGAATACTTATAAATATTATATCCGGATGCAAAGGCAATTGTATCATTTACAAATACGAAGGAAGTAATATTTCGTCCCCATCTAACAGTATCAAAAGAATTTCCGCCGTTAACAGTATAATAAATAGGAGCATTCGTTAATTTGGAACCTCCTACCCAACCTATATTTGAATTCTTGAAACCAATCGCCTGTGAAATGTACGATGAATTAGTAAACGCAATCTCGCTGAAAGTTGATCCCTGATCTAATGTTTTTAGAAAAACTGATGGTGTTACTGCACCTTCAATAACTACTCCTCCTACTGAATTGTCATAGTTAAAAAATATTTTTGACGCATTAACTCCCACAGCATTTGTTGTGTATCTGTTCGACCAATTCGCACCTCCGTTACTTGTATATAGTATCGAGCCATTAGAGTTTATGAGGTAATTTCCGTTCTTGTAACCCGCTGCTAATCCTATGTTTTCATTAAAAAACTTAATATCGTATACTCCGTTTAATAACAAATTTATGCTGGTAACAGACCATGTAGTTCCATTATCCGTAGTTTTTGCAATCTTTGGTATACCTTGGGAATTTCCGCAAACATAAACTAAGTTTGAATTCACAACCGATATCCCCGGAAATGATATACCGCTCATCGATGGAATATTCTGCTTTGTCCAGCTTACACCTCCATTTGTTGTTTTACAAAGACCATTTGTTAATCCGCTCCATCCAGTTAATTCGTTCAAGAACGATAGTTTATTTGAAAAATAATATGATGAATCATTAAATATTAATATCCAGTCAATCCCTCCGTTCGTTGTCTTGTAAACTTTCCCGCTGTGATGGTTTACCCATCCCGTCAACGTATTTATAAAAGCTATGTCGTCATACGCATCGTACGGATTCGTAAACGAAGGGATATTTGAACACTTTTTCCATGATAGGGATTGTGAAATTGCGGTTCCACAAATCATGATTTGTACAAATATTATTGTCGCTACTAAAAATAGTTTTGTTTTCATAACTTATTTCCTTAAATAATTTTAAAATTTTTTGTATTAGTAATTTATTTAATTTGACTTGACATTCATTTTTATTCCAATTAAAATTATATTAATATTTAATTAAAAGTCAAGTCAATATGAGAATTATTTTAAGTTTCTTTTTATTAGCTGGTGTCATAGTTGTTCTGTTCATTGGCCATAACCATTCTGAAGCTAATGTTACACCCAAAGCAAACAACAATGTGACCTTAGATTCAACAAGAAATTTACCTTGTTGTAATATATTTAATCCATTTATACAAATCTGTTCAAATCCAACTGATTTGGTGAGCTATTTATGCTTTGAAAATGGTATAGAAGTTGAAAAAATTATTACCTGCGCTTGTTGTCGTGAGATATGGCGTGATAATAATTTTAATCCGCCTACGGGGTTAAATTGCTTGCCTCCAGGAACTGAATGTCGCAGTGAAATAAAAAAATAATTAATGCATTGTATTCTGTGATATTCGCGATGAGCATGAAGTAAAAGTTTTTCTTTAATAGCAGTTCCTTTTAACTCGTGGATTGCGGTAAAAGTTCTTCTCAGTATAATTTTAAACTCATCAACAAGTTTAATCTGCTATATTAACATCCTATCACGAGTAGCGATGACAGGCTACAGTAATTCCAAAAGTATTACAAAAGCTCTGACACATTTCAGACGAGAATATCTACTTACATCAGTACCCGTTTATAAGTCCTTTCTTTACAGCGAGCACTCCGTCTTTAATCCAATGGGGCATTGGCTCGCTTTTCAGATAGTGGTCGAAGAACTGCTTCATTCGAATTGATAAATCGTATTACTTGCTGTTGACATCCAGATTTCATTATCTGAAAGGGATTCCATTCTAACAATTCTAAATGAAGAGTCAATAGGCATAGTTATATCAACAATACTGCTACCATTCCAACGCTTCAACTTTGAATTGCTTGTCTAAAGAGAACCACCGCCTATAAATACATTATTTGCATTAGTACCTGTCATACAGGTAGCATAAAAATCATTGTCATTATGATTGATATGTTGTATCAATCCGTTATTTATGTGAACCGAGGCGGGTTTTCCAGCAATATAAATATTATTTGTATCTGCAACATAGAAATATTTAAATGGATGAACTAAAAAAGTATCTAATTTCCAATCGAACAGATTACTATCAATAACTACCGGATCATTGAATGAATTATGGGATTATCCTCGCTGCATGATTGAAACAACCCGAAGAATAATAACATTATAACAAACAATGGTAGTACGATTTTATAGTTATTCATTTTGAAATATTATATGAACATGTTTCATTTATTGAATTTTAAATCAATATAGATGTAAGTCTTAGTGCTGATTTTTTAAATAAAGCCATCATCGTTGAACACCATAAAAGCTCTGACACATTTCAGACGAGAATATCTCTTTATAACAGATTATCAGTACCCGTTTATGAGTCCTTTCTTTACTGCGGGCACTCCGTCTTTCATCCATAACGGCATCGGCTCGCCCTTTAAATAATGGTCGAAGAACTGCTTCATGCGTATTGATAAATCAACCCTGTTAGGCCACTTCATTAAATTGTGTTCGTCGCCGTTGTAGTTCACCATGTAAACGATTTTGCCCAGCCGCCTTAGCGAAACAAAAAATTCTATCCCCTGCTGCCACGGCACTGCACCGTCGCCGTCGTTAGCCATTATCATAAGCGGAGTGTTTACTTTGTCAGCAAAGAATAGAGGTGAGTTCTCAACGAATAAATCAAACTTTTCCCAGAGCGTTCCGCCGATTCTGCTTTGCTCTCTTTCATATTGAAATATTCTGTTCACTCCCGATTCCCATCTGATGCCTCCGTATGCACTCGTCATGTTTGAAACTGGTGCACCCGACATTGCCGCCTTGAAGAAATCAGTCTGCGTAACCAAATACGCAACCTGATAACCGCCCCAGCTCTGACCCTGCAAACCTATATTGTCCCTGTCAATGTATGAATATGTATCGGCAAGATATTTTGCACCGCTGACAATCGCATTGAATGCACCCTTGCCGGGATATCCGATTTTGTAAGATATATCGGGCATAAAAATTATGTAACCGTTGCTGTTATACAACGGAAAGTTCACTACAGAACGACTCGGATTTGGAATGGTATGTGAATGAAACCTGTCTGATGATTTCTCGTAGAAATAGGCTATCATCGGATACTTTTTGCTTGGGTCAAAGTTCTCGGGCTTCAGCAGAAGTCCCCTTTGCTCAACGCCCGCCGAGTCTTTCCAGTAAACCTGTTCGACCGTTCCCCAATAATATTCCTTTTGCTGAGGGTTTGCATCGGTTATCTTTTTAATTTCTTTAAAGCTCATATCCGATTTCCATAAATCAGGAAACTCCGTGTAAGAAGATTTCTGGAATACGAGCTTGTCCGATTTCTTCGCTTTGAATAAAGAAACAAACTTGTTGTCAAGAGCAATCAGCTTATTCTGTAACCCCTTGTCTGCAGTCGCAGACCAGAATTCTTCTTTCCAGTTTGTTTCATTGATTCCTTTTATTAAAAGCACTTCATCAAGCCCTATGTTTGTTGAGTCAAAATTAATTCTCTGTATTCTGTAAACAGTGTTACCTTCTCTGCCGTTTGTAAGCTTTACTGGTTCTGAGCTGCCGCCTGTAGGAATTTTCCAAACATCAAACCTGTCATAAACCAGCACATACTCATCATTCGTTGTCCATCCCGCAATGCCGTAAGGATTGGGAATGTTCGGTACATCATTCAGCTCATCATAAAATTTAACTGTTGCATTATTTGTAAGCTGCATCTTTGTGCCGTTCTGATTGTTGTAAACGTAAAAAGAACTGTCAGCGTTATCAAACCACGCAATAAACTTCCCCGTGGGCGAAAGCGATTCGTTATACTGCACGCCTTCTGCTACAAGCACCCTGCTTCCATTCTTAAAATTAATAGAATAAATATCCTTCTGCTCCGGCTGAATCCATGACTGCGAACGCTTGTAAGGATTCTCGTCAATGCCGAGATAGTAATCCGTGTTGCCGTTCCTCGGATACTTCACCGTTTCAAACTTCTCGTCTTCAATCTGTAAAATATTCTTCTGCCCTATATCATAAACGGCAAGAAATTTCTGCTTCTTTGCTTTCTCAAGATCGTGAAGCTGCTGTGTCTGAAGGAATGGGTCTTGATAATTCCAGACATCCACTTTGTGCTTTTCCTCATCAAGCAGCGTGTCCTTCGGCTCCGGCTGCAGCTTTGGAGCAGTATGGAAATAAAGCTTGCTGCCGTCTTCCGAAAACATCAAATCAGTGTACGGGCTTACTTCCCATTCTGTTTCTAGAAAAGAACTGTTGTTATCGGCAATCATACTGACTGACTTTGTATCACCAAAATAAAGTCCGTACCTTTTAACCTTTGCAGTATCGGGCGAATGAATAAACGCAACCTGCCCACCCTTTGTGTCAACCGTAATATCTTTGCCGTAACCCTTTTTTGAAAAAAGCAGCTCGGGATTCTCAGCATCCTTCTTTAAAACGAATACTTTTGTCGTATCAACCTTGCCCTTTATCAGCGATAAATAAACAAGTGCGTCTCCGTTCTTTGAAAAATTATATTCATACACGTTGCTGAATGTTTTATTCTTGCCCGTTACGGGATTAAGTACATTCAGTTCATAAACATCAATATCACTCTTAGAAACAGTATCCTTCTTCATACCCTCCGGTGCCCGCATAAATGCAACAAGCTGGCTGCTCTCTTCCGGCAGCTTGAATGAGATAAGCCCCGAATACTTCGAACCCGGCTTCTTAATATCATTCAGCAAAACTATCCCCAGCGAATCCTTCGGGAATGTTTCTTTCTTCTTCTTTGCAAGTTTGAGCTTTCTTAGCGAATCTTCCGGTACCTTGATTTTAAACACAGCATATTCACTGCTCGAAGAAAACGAACTTTCGTAACCTCGCGGAATGATTAATTCCTCATCATTCAGTAAGTTCTTTAGATTAAGAACGCCGTCTCCCTTCTGTTTGTTAACCTCAAAAGTTGTAAACTTTCCGTCATTAGAAATCTTTATATTCTCAAGTCGCTTCCAGTCGTTATAAACCGAATGGTCAAGTATCTTCTTCTCTCCTGTAAGTACACCTGTTTCCTGAGCATTTATCAAACTGCAGGAAAACATGAAAAGAATTATAGCAAGTAAAAGATTTTTCATAATGTGAATTTAATTATCTTTAAAAATATCTTGTTATTGTAACAGTTACAATTCAAATATTAATAATTTTGGGAAATATTATTCTCAAATAATAATATTTTTAATAAATATTGAACAAATTGGACACAATTGTAGTTTAACTTAATATGTATGAAATGAATTTAAAGTTAAGTATAAGATACTTAACTTATGTGATAATTATTAAATGAGCGATACTTTAAATAAAGACGATATAAACAACAACTTAGACGGCGATGGTAATGAAAAACCATTAGATAATGGTGATTTATCCGAGCAAAGAAAAGTAATACCTGATGAAATCAATCAGGAGGAAAATATTTTTCATTCAGAAGATCTTACTTCAAAAGAGCTAAATGATAACATTATAAATCCAGTTGAACCGGAGAACGAGCTTGTTGAGGATAAGATTGAACCCGAAAATAATGATACTGAGGATACAAATACTGAAGATATTGTTGAATCAACTGCCTATGACAGTAAATATCAGGTTAATTTAATTGACGAAAGAGTCCTACGCGTTAGAACTACAACAAACCTATCCGTTACTATTGACTGTAATGTAATAGTTAAGGAAGAAACTCAGTCCAACAGAATTTACATTCATCCTAAAGCCGAAGAATTAAAACAGGAAATAGAAGTTCTCGTAAAAATTGGTATCGAAGAACCTGCAGCGGATGCTGAAAGTGAAACCGACGATATAAAAACTGAAATCAGAAAGAAAGAAAGTAACTATCAGATAAGTTTAATCAGCGAAAATGTTCTAAGAATAAAGATCTCAACGAATAAATCAATTTCAGTTGACAGTTCTCTTCTCGATAAGACAAACATCGAAGACGGAGAAGAGACGCAGTCTAATAAGATATTTATTCATCCGCGTCAGGGTATTGCAAAACAGGACGTTGAAGTTTTTATTAAAATAGGAGACGATGCTGATAAACCCGATAATTTGGACGTCAAAAAGCCGGATAAAGCAGTACAGTTTAAAACTCCGGGACTTACTCCAAACCCATTAGTAGTGGATATTCTTAGCAGACTCACGAAATCTGCTGCCGAACCGCCTGAAGAAAGTTTAAACGGACTTACGGATGAAGAAAAACTCGAGCTAAAAATCGGAAGAAAGAATCCATGGAGAAAGAACAAGGAGTTCATTAGAAAGAATCTGCAAAGAGGTTTTGCAGCAGCAAATACTATCACTATCATTGCCGCAATTTTATTCTATTCATTCGGATCAGGTAATATTAAAGAAGACGAAGAAGTTGTCCAGAAAAGACTTATAGTTATGCAAGACCTTCCCGAAAACCTGAACCAGCTCGCACAAAACGTTGACGACCCAAATAGACCCGAAGAGTTGAAGACAGACTCTGAAACAGGGTCAGATATATCTCCTCCAAAAATTATTCCGAAGAGAATTACTCCTCCAAGAGTTAATCTTCCTAAATTGGATAAAAGTCTCACAGAAAACGATACGGCATTAAATAAAGAACTCGATTCCCTTAGAAAAGCCAACGATACAACAAGGTACCAAAACGGTGTTGTCGATACAACAAAGTTGAACGCATCACTTATGCCGGATTCGCTCTTGAAGAATCTGTCAGAAAACGAAGTCGGACTTATCGGAAGATTTCCGCCTAACTGGAAACAGATAGATGCTCGTGACCTTAATCAGACATCGTTGTTTACAGGGGTGATACTCGTTGATACAACTGTCAAAAAGGAAGAGACCTTGACTATGAATATTGAGATTGATACCAAAGGAGATAGGTTCGGACAGTTCCAGTTTACGAAAGTATTTAATGAGGATACGCTTACAAAAACAACAATTTATTCTATAGACCCGAAAACTGAAGGCAAGCTTACCTACTACAGGTTTTATGTATCTACAAAAACTGATAATATTTTCGTAAACACATTTACGGTTCAGCCATCATTCGAGAAATATAAAGGTGAGATTGAAAGAGTCGTTAAATCAATCAGAGTAAAAAGACCTGAACCCAATACGGATAATTAAATACTGTACTTTGGTTTATCTCTTTTCTTGTCTGCAGTAAAAGCTAATCTTTTCTCTTTTTAATATTCGTTTTACTAAACAAGCTCTTTCTCAGGAAAGAAAAACTCCACTTCAATCCTTCCGTTCTCAACCGAATCAGAACCGTGTACTGCATTCTCCGCTTTTGAACCTGCAAATTTCTTTCTTATCGTTCCTTCCGCCGCTTCCGCTGGATCAGTTGCACCAATTAGGTTCCTATAATCTGCGACAGCATTTTTCTTCTCAAGCGCAATCGGAATAACTGGTCCCGATGTCATAAAACTTACAAGCTCGCTGTAGAAGGACCTCTCCTTATGTACTTCATAAAATTTCTGTGCCTGTTCTTTTGACATCTGAATTAGCTTCATTCCTCGTATTGTAAATCCTGCATCCAGTATCATCTGAATAATGTTTCCCTGTACTTTTTTCTTTACAGCATCGGGTTTGATAATACAAAGTGTTCTTTCCAATTTAATTAATCCTTTCGTAATATATTTTTTATTTTGCTATTGTTCGATATCAAGTGGAGATGAAGCTAAAGAGTCGTATGTTATGTGATTTGAAGTACATTTCCTCGGAATTAATCTTTTATTTACAAGTTCTATCTCTCCCGGGCATGAAGGTCCTGCCAGCAATCCCGTTATGGCGCAGATAGTAACTTCCTGAACATTATCCGGCATTAGGAAGTATTCAATCGGAAAATCAAAGTTTTCATCCGAATAAAGCAGCTGCATAAACCTTCCCCAGATCGGTGCCGCGGCTTTTCCTCCCTGCCCGTATGATCCGCCAAACTTTATTCTCGCATCATCAAAACCAAGCCAGCAGCCCGCTACAAACTGAGGTGTATAACCTACAAACCACGCGTCTGTATAGTTTTGCGATGTCCCTGTTTTGCCCGCTGCGGGCCTCTTAAAAAACCTTCTGATTGATGCTGCTGTTCCGTCATTTACTACTCCTTCCATCATATCGGACATAATGTAAGCTGTTTCTTCGCTCAGGACTTCTCTTGTATCCGGAATGGCTTCCTCTATCAGATTTCCGTTCCTGTCTTCAATTCTCGTAATAGCAATCGGTTCAACCCATATTCCTTCATTATCAAATGTTCCGAATGCATTCGTCATTTCAAGAGGTGTAACTTCTCCAACCCCAAGCGCAAGCGACAGGAAATTCGGTAGTTCTGATTTTATACCCATTTTCTTCGCAAGCTCTATCACCTGTTCAATCGGCGCAAGTTCCATCGCTGTTCTGACTGCAACAACGTTTATTGACTTCTCAATAGCAGTGCGCATTGTAACCATTCCGCCCGTTCCCCCCCCTTTTGGAGACCATGTTTTACCGCCGACATTCACAACCACGGGGTCATTTGAAATCAAATATCCGGGAGAATAACCGTTATTAACCGCAACAGCATAAACAAAAGGCTTGAATGAAGAACCCGGTTGTCTTCTTACCTGCGTAACATGATTTAATCCGTACTTTGTTCTCGTACTCGGATTCGAACCTATCATTGCTTTTATCTCTCCGCTCCTTGGATTCATAACAACAAATCCAACTTGCACGGTTGTTGCGAGTTTTTTTACAGAATCTGTGATTGAAGGATTACTCTTCATCATATCATAGATTTTCTTCTTATCAACGTCAGTTACTGCTTTTTTGTATTCCTCCGTCTGCTTAATAAATTTATCAACATTGCTCTCAAGTATGTCTTTGTGGTTTTTCCAGTTCCATGAACTGCTGAATGATTTCTGGTAAGATTTGAGTTGCTCTATTACTGCATCGTTCGCATGTTTTTGAAACCTTGTGTCAAGTGTTGTGTATACTTTCAAACCGTCACGGTAAAGGTCAAATCCATACTTCTCGGCTTTTACCTGCATTAACTGTCTGACGTACTCTGTAAACTCAGGCGCCATTGACTCCGAGTTTATTTCCTGCTGATTGAAAGCAACTTTTATTGGATTGTTTACAGACGTATTGTAGACCTCTTGTGTTATATAATTCTCCTCCAGCATTGAATTCAACACGAGATTTCTTCTGTTCTTAGAATTCTCTGGATTGTCAACAGGGTCATACTTTGCCGGAGATTTAAGTAATGCCACAAGTATTGCACACTCATCAAGATTCAGTTCCTTCGAACCTTTGCTGAAAAATGTGTTTGCTGCAGCTTCGATTCCGTATGCACCCTTTCCGAAATACACAGTATTCAGATAGTAAGTTAAAATTTCTTCTTTTGTATAAGTCCGTTCTATCTGCACTGCCGTCATTGCCTCACGCAATTTCCTGTTAAACGTAATTTCCCTTCTGTTAAGGTAAAGATTTCCTGCAAGTTGCTGTGTTATCGTTGAAGCACCTTCTCTTTTAAGACTGAAACTTAAAACGTTTTTTATAAATGCCTGAAATATTCTCTGTACATCAACACCCCAGTGATTAAAAAACTTTCTGTCTTCAACAGCAACAAGAGCATTAATCATGTCTTTGGGAATGTCTTCAAACGTAACTTTCGTCCTGTTTTTCAGAAAAAACTTGTCAATAAGAACTCCGTCGTCTGAATAAATTTTCGTAGCTTCTTCAATCTTTGGATTTTCAAGTTCCTCCAGGGATGGTAAAGATTGTGAAAGATAGACCAGATAACCGGTTGCAGCAAGCAGAACTGTCGTCAAAACAAAAACAATAAAACCCAGAGAGAACTTTTCAGTGCTTCTCTTTCTGGATACTTTTTTGCGGTATTTCTTATCCGCAAAATATTTATCCAGTTCTTCTTCTCTCTTCTTATTTTTTGACTTACCGAACATTTATGAGTTTGAATCCCTTATTAATTCGTCAACAATTTTCTGACCATTAAAGTCGTAATATTTTCTGAAATAAAAAGTACCATTAGTAAATTCACCATATGTAAAGTTTATCATCCAGTCGCCAAGATTAACGTAATAGCCCGTTCCTTCTTTTAACATCATAGCTCTGTGCCTGTGCCCCATTAACACAAAATCAAATCCCTCCTTAATCTTCATAAAAGCGGCATCTTTCAAACCGTCTTTTTCGGAATAATCTTTCTGTGAAGTATAATCACGCGACCTTGAAGATGTACTCCTCGCAAGCCATAATCCAAAATCAGGATGCAGCAAAGAATAAAGAAACTGGGAAATTTTGTTCCTCAATATTACCTTTAATACCTTGTAACCCGTATCTTTATACGCAAGACCGTCTCCGTGGTGTATAAAAAACCTCTTTCCTTCAATAGTTCTTTCCTGATGGTTATCAAGCTTTTCGATACCAAACTCTTCCTGAAGATATTTCCCTCGCCAGAAATCATGATTGCCGGCAAGATAAGTAACCTTAACACCGGCATTCACAAGATCATAGAGCTTTGAGAAAACACGATAGAAACCCTTTGGCACTACCTGTCTGTATTCAATCCATGAATCAAAAAAGTCTCCGACGATTATTAATTCGGAGGCTTTTTCATTTATCAGTTTTTCGAAAAAACTTATTATCAGGTCTTCCTGTAATTTCTTATGTTCATATTGCTTCATACCAAGATGAACATCTGAAATAAAGAACATTGACCCGGTCATTAATGATTGCAGTATTACTTTATTTTTACGTTGACTGTGAAATTCTTATCGCCGAATTTACATATGCCTGTTTCAGTACTGCAGTATCCAAATTTAACCCTGCCGGATAGTGAAATAGTAGTGCCGGTTTGGACGTCACTGCCGACATTAAATTTATAAGTTACTTTTGAGTTTTTAATATATCCTTCAGCATCAGTAGAAAATATTGGGTTGCCCTGTGCTGTGATACCCTCGCCGTTTAGAGTAATTTCAATAGGCGGCTCACCCGGTATCTTTACTTTTGGACCATGTTTGAACTTTATCGTTAATGTACCAACACCCCCTGGTTTTACTGATTTGGAGACAGATACTTTAAGAGTCGGGTTAGACTGTGCATTGACCGAATTGTTTACTGAGAATACTGCAAAAATTGAAAGAATTAATGCAGCCAAGATTAGTTTTTTTGTCATAATATATTCATAAGATGTTTAATTAAACAATATTAAATATAGAAATTTTATTCCGTTAATTTAATTCAAAATGCTGTATTTCTTTTATTATTTAAACTTGGAAAAATATTTTAAGTTCCGTTCAAAGATGCATATTCTTTATTTATACAAATATATGGAAAAATGTGATACCTGAGTATTTATCGCATACCTTTTATCACTTCTTTATGATTTTATTTTGTCTATTTTCCTATGAAACAATAAGTTATTAATGACAAATTTTAAAGAGAGATACGACTTTTATAAAAATTTGATTGAATGCAAGTTAGTTACTTTCACGCCGAATGTAGCCCCAATTGGTATATACGAACCGATGAAATACATTCTCGACGGTGGTGGCAAAAGAATCAGACCCATGCTGTTAATTATTTGCTGCGAAGCTGTTGGCGGGGTAGCTGAAGATGCCCTTGACGCTGCTACGGCAATAGAAATACTTCACAACTTCACCCTTGTGCACGATGACATCATGGACAACGCTGATACACGCAGAGGTAGAGAAACTATACACAAAAAATGGGATAGTAATACAGCGATACTCGCAGGTGACGGTCTGCTCGGTTATGCTTATAAATCACTCCTTAAAACAAAATCCGACAGAATTCAGGAAATCGCAAAATCATTCACGAAAGCTATTATTGAAGTATGCGAAGGACAAAGCTATGATAAAGAATTTGAACTTAGAAAAAAAGTTAAGATTGATGATTACATTATGATGATTGATAAAAAAACTTCAGGGCTCTTAAAATGTTGTGCTGAAATTGGAGCTCTTATTGGAAATGCATCCAACAAAGAAATTGAGGCTTTGAAATACTATGCACTTTACACAGGACTCGCTTTTCAGATTCAGGACGACCTGCTTGATATCGTAGCCGACGAGAAAAAATTTGGCAAAAAAATCGGAGGTGACCTTTACGAAGGCAAGAAAACTTATCTCTTATTAAAAGCACTTGAAAGTGCCGTTGATAATGGAGATAAACAGCTTCTTCATTACGTAATTGAAAATAAAGGCGTTAAAAATTCGGAAGACGTAATGAGGATCAAAGATGTTTACCACAAATATGGGGTACTCGAATCCGCTGCGAATAAAGTAGAAGAATATACAACAATGGCAAATGAACAGCTTGAACATATAATAGAATCAGACGCAAAAAATATGCTTAAATGGTTTTCTGATATGTTATTAAAAAGAACTTCGTAGGTACTGATGATATTAAAAAATGTAACAATTGTAAACAAGGCCGGTATGCATACAAGACCCGCATCAACAATCGTCAGAATCGCTGCAAAATACAAAGCCGATTTTTTTCTCTCCCGTGATGGATTTCAAGTTAATGGCAAATCAATAATTGGAGTAATGACACTTGCTGCGGAGGAAGGAGCCGTACTTGAACTGAGGTTTGATGGACCTGACGAAAATGAACTTTGCACGGAAATGGTTGATTTCTTCGAACGCGGCTTCGATGAACTTTGATTAATGCTATCATATCTGTTTCCGGATTTTCTTTTTTCCCTTTTCTTTTTTCATAATATTTTTTCCGATTTATAACTGCACCAGAAACTCTTTTACCTATAATCCATTACTAAAGTATGCCCTCCTATTATTAATCACAATATTTTTCGAAATTGTGCCACAATAATTCTCATTTTAAAAATATTTTTCCCTTTAAAAAAATCTTTTTCTTAAAATAATTCTCTGTATTTTCTGTCTCTTAAAATCCGTACAAAAAAATCGACAAAAAGTTGCCGTGTCCAAGTTTTGGTTTTTGTTGTGATTAATAATGAAAGGAGTGTGTAAAATATGGTTTTTAAATTTCTCTGTTATTTTTTAAGTTTTGAATCCCTGAAAATGCTCTGAAATTGCACTTTCATTTTTTCTTAATCTTGCGCTCTCCTTGTACTCAGATTGTACTCAAATTGGTCTTGAAATATTTTTCGCTATTCATAACTAAAAACTCACTGTTTACTGTTTATGCGTTCTTTGCATCCCGACTTGTCGGGACAGTTTACTGCTTACATCTTACTTCTTACAGTTTCCTGTTTACAGTTAACTGTTTATGCGCTCTTCGCATCCCGACTTGTCGGAACAGCTTACATCTTACTTCTTACTTCTAACAGTTCACTGCTCTTAGGATGATTTGAAATACTAATTTGATTTTTAAAAATGATTGAAAGGTTTATATTATCCAAAAAGAATTGTCATTTTGAAAAAATTTTTACTTATATTCGCATTATTTCTTAATTTAGTTTCTGCACGGGTAAATAATACTCTTTTTGCGGATTCACTCTATAGCAGCGATGGTCCGATTGTTTATTATTCGGACGGGAAAACTTATGCAGCAGGAATTACACCTCATGGTAATTCTTTCAAACCATACTCAAAAGGCATATCAAAAACAGAATTCCTTTCATGCTTCGTGGATGAGACAAAACAAAGCTTCTTCTTTAAATTAAAAAGTGAAATCAATACAGAAAATGATGTTTATACTTTCCCTTCCAAAATGCTCATGATTTCGGATATAGAAGGTAACTTCAACGGCTTTTTGATGATTTTAAAAGGTGCGGGCGTAATTGACACTAATTTTAATTGGATTTTCGGTTCCGGTCATCTTGTCATTGTCGGCGATATGTTCGACCGCGGACTTAACGTTACTGAATGCCTCTGGCTTATTTATAAGCTCGAAAGCGAAGCAGAAAGTGCCAGCGGTAAAGTACATTTTATCTTGGGCAACCATGATGTTATGAACTTAATCGGCGATTACAGATATCTCAGACAGAAATATTTTATTAATGCCGATTCGATTAAAATCCCCTATGAAAATTGGTATTCTGTCAATACAGAACTTGGCAGATGGCTGAGAAGTAAGAATTGTATAGAACTAATCGGAAATATCTTGTTTGTTCATGGTGGTATCGGGGGCTCATTTCCTTTTTCAAAGTTTACTATCAATGAAATTAACAGTGAATTTCGAAAACGACTTGACTACGGCCTTTCTATACAGGAAATAAAAGAAGATGTTTTTATAGGCAGAAGCAGTCCTGTTTGGTTCAGAGGAGTAGCTCAAAACACTGTCGCACCTGAACAGTTAGACAGCATTCTGGCGCATTTCAACGCAGATAAGATTGTTCTTGGACATACTATCTTTGAAAAAATTCAATACATGTACAATTCGAAGGTAATTGTTATTGACCTTGAACACAAACAAAATTCCGATAACAGTTTTATGAATGCACTGTATTTTGAAAAAGGTGATTTTTTTGTTATTAACAACAAGGGGGTTAAGTTTATTTTATGAAATCGGAAAACTACGAAGTGCAAATCAAAAAAATAATTCTAATCACTTCCCGCAAAGTAAAGACGGACACTTAAAAAATTAGTTAATTCCTTTCTTAATTAATGATTTGTGTAATTACGTCTCGAGTTGAAGAATGATTTTAATAGACTGCTGCATTCAATATCAAGAATACCGCCGTAAACATTTACTGAGTGATTTAATGATGTGCTTTTTGTAATGTTTAGAACTGAGCCGCATGCCCCCGCTTTATTGTCGTAAGCGCCAAAATAAAGTTTGTCAAGCTTTGATAGAACTATTGATCCTGCACACATTGAGCAGGGCTCAAGCGTTACGTACATTGAACATCCTTTTAGCACTTTGCTTTCAAGTGATGCAAAGGCAGAGGTTAAGGCCATCATTTCAGCATGAGCAGTGGGATCGCATAATGTTTCAACCTGATTATGTGCTTTGGCAATAATTCTCTTTTCAAAAACAATTATACAACCAACCGGTACTTCCCCCATATCATAAGCTTTTTCAGCTTCTTTCAGTGCGGTTTTCATCAGGCGGGAATGCTCTTCTGTCATCCCGTAACTTCGGTTTTTACTTCCTGTTCAAGTAGTTTTTGTCTTCGTTTCATTATTTCTGTGAGCGTATAGAAATTGTACCCTTTGCGTTTCAATTTGAAGCTTTCATTTCTGAATACTTGCATGTCTTCGTTGTTGAAGTTCACAAGATAGATAATGCTTCTTGCCCCCTTCTGGCTTCTGAGTACAATATCATTGAAGAAAGCTTTTATCTTTTTGTCACTGTCTTCCTCCGAATCAAACTTAACGAGTATCGTGTCTTTGTACGCTTTTAAATTGTATCTTGCAAATTCTGTAAGCAGGTCTGTTTCATAAGGATTTATTTTTCTCGGGTTAAGTAGTATTACAGCTGCAGCTTTATCGTACTCGTAACACATTGACCTTACTTTTGAACGCCAGACCTTTGTAGGCATTTCATGTTTGAATTCAGCAAGCAAATCATCCTCAGTTCCTATATCAGCGAATATAACGTAATCACGCTTCGAATCAAGAACGACCGTCTGAGCATCTATTTTTGAAACGATATCTGGAAGCACAACAGAAAATTTATCGGGCAGTGCCAGAAGTTTTTCCAGATCCGGTATTGAGTTATCCTCCACCTTGTTGATTATTAAACAGATATCAGCAGACTCGCGCCTTATGTTATCAGAAAATACGAGGTTCACATTGCCTATTGTTTTGCGGGAGGAATCTTTTTTGTTGTAAATATTTATCAGAAGATTTCTCGAGCGTGGGTCCTCAGTTCCTATACAATCAAAATCAATTTCGTATAAAGAATTTTTAAGTGCAAAGTTGAATTCCGATGAAGAGACATCTTTTGGAATTGTGATTTCACGTGAGAACCATAAAACCTCATTGATGTTCAGTTTAGGAGACTTCTTTGTTTTTTGCTGCTTTCCTTTTGTTTGCTTCTCAGTACTGGAATTTTCAGTTAAATCTTTCACCCATTCTTTGCGGATTGCAAACAGAGAAGCTATTGAATCTATTTTCAAAGGTATAATCCTTTTCAGTTCATCTGGGGAAAGCACTTTCAGTGAAACTGTATTCACATCCTGAACAACTGATTTTTCTTCTCGCTGGTTTAACCTGTAGATTACAAAAAGAACTATTAAAAGCAGTACAAGAAATCCTAATAGGAACAGCTTATTTTTTGTCGTGTTTATTTCAGAAAACTTCATCGTTGATTTATTCTAATTCTTTTGAAACTTCTTCTTTAATATTACTTAATATTTCAGAATATTGTTTCGTTCTTTCAGAAAAGAGTACTTGTTTTATATCGTCAACGTACGCCTCTTTTCTCGCACCCACAAGAACACAATCCACTCCCGGTACTGAGTTTACCACCAACACAGCTTTCTGAGAAAGAGTTAGATAATGAAATTCTTTTTCAAGGTGCTTATCAATTATTGTATGAAAATGTTTTGATCGCAGGTTTGCTTTCTCTTTGTAGTAGTTTGTAATAAGGTTTAGCACTTTGAAAACAAATTTTACGTACTTATCGAATATATCCGAATAATGCTCGTCCTTAACCTTATCCTCAAAGAAATCCATTAGACCATGTAGTCTGTACGAGAAAGAAAATTCAATGTAGTCGTTCAGATGTTCAATCGAACCGAAACGCTCCCAGTTGTTTTTGAGCATTTCGCTGAAATTAAAGTTTGATTTCAGAATCTTTAAATCTTTTGGTTCAAGGTAAAGATTTGCTTCTGCTCCGGTTAAAAAATCTTCTTCTATTGATGATATTACCTCGAGATATTTTAATAGCTCTTCCTTGCTGAATTGGTCAGTACTGAAGTCAGCAAGACGTACTAATCCTGTTTCTGTTATTGCATTAAGAGGACGATTTACTATGACGGTAATGCCGTGTTCGTTTGCAAATTCAAGAACTGTTTTTGTGTTCTGCTGCTGGTTCTTTTCAAAAAATGCGCCCGACTCTATGAGGTTGAATGGAAGCTGTATAATTTTGAAATGATGATTTTCGGATATGTTTACCGCAATATCATACACCCTCTCAAGTGACGTGAAATCAAAATAGACGCTGCTTTCGGTAAATGTGTTCGAAGAAATTCCGTAATACTTTATTTTGCCTTCGCTCACTTTCTCCTCGAAAAACTTGAATGCTGCTTTTATTCGTTTGTAATATTCCTCCGCTGCTTCTTTTTTATCGTATGCGTTTTTTCGAGCGTATTTTAAATAGTATTCGGGATTATGTAGGAGATAAACATCAATGTAACCTTTATCAGCCTGATCTAGTCTGTACAGCTGGCGGTTAATCTGATCTTCAAGAAATAAAGGATGTATGCAATGCCAGAGTCCGTTATCAAACTCCACGACTTCGGGAAAAGGAATGCCCTGCTCCTTTTTCTTCAACGCAAAATTGTAATTGTTACCCTGCATGTAGCCGCCTTTTGTTACAAGAAAGAAATCTTCCCGCTTCATGCTGCCGTTCTCTACAAGATCATTTAAAATATTCCCGATAAGCATCTCGCTCCTGCCGTCGCTGTAATTTGCGGATGTATCAATTGTTGTGATACCCGATTCGATTGCCTTTTTCAGAGAATTGAAATGCTCTTCGATTCTGTTATCTATTCTGTAGCTTCCGAAACCTATATTAGTGAAACTTCCCATGATTTATTTTCTGTATAAAGTTAGTAATAATTATTGTGGAATAATATTCAAGAAGTTATTTTATTATAGATAGGAAATAAAACCAAAATAACCTGATATTTATAATGAGTACGATTTGAAATCCTATGGCGATAAATTAAAAGACTCTTGTGTTTTCAAATGGTGAAAATGACTGTAAAATTTAATGAAAAAATTGTTAGAAAACTGCCTTAAATGTTTAATATTTAAGGCTTCTGTAGTGTTTGTTATAAATTGTAAATATCGATTATTTTAGCTATTTTCATAGGTTAAATGATAAAATTCAAAGAATAAACATACAAAATTCTTAAAATTTAATTTATATATTTTATGAAATTCTCTATCTCTGCCGAGAAGTTTTTTAATGCTGTAAACAAACTAAATTATGTTGTCCCGGGTTCTTCACATACAACTTTGCCGATAATCACAAATTTGTACTTTAAGTTATCGAAAAATAATCTTAGTATGGTATCGACTGACCTTGAGGCTTTTATAACTACTGATTTGAATGTTGACGGTGAAGAAGACGGTGGTATAGCTGTACCTGCAAGAAAATTGCTTGAACTCCTGAAAGCCATGATTATTAAAAATGAATCAGTGGTTGTTGGTGTTCCTTTTAGCAAGGAAATCTTCGGGCTTCTGAGTGGAGAAGGTTTATTACCTGAAATTAATTTATACTCAATTAAATACGATAAGAATAAAGAAGTACTTGAATATAAAGGGTCTATACCCGAGGAAACATTCGAAGGCTTAAAAGAAGAGTTCAGGCTGTTTAGAGAGAAAATTGGTACTATACCATCCGAAGAACTAAGGAATGAATTTAACAAACTTGAAAAAGCTGTCACGGAACTTGGAAAGGTCGCTGTTGCTACTTTTACAAAGCATACCGAGAAACTAAAAATTAAGTTTGAGGCTAACGACAAATTTAAGATTACTGTAAACTCAAAAAACGGTAAATATTCTTTCTTCGGAGAGCCAATTGAAGATTTTCCTCTGCCGCAGGAAAAACCCGATATGTCAAAAATTAACATTTCAGGTGCAAAGTTCAAGAAATTTCTGCAAAAAGTGAAACACTCGGTGAAGAACGATGAGATAAGAAGAAACATGGCAGGCGTTTTTATCGACCTCAGAAAGAATGAGCTTAGATTTGTTGCTACTGACGGTTTCAGACTCGGTAAGGTTATAACAACTGATTTCTCGCACACAAATTCAAAAGATGAGAATTTTATACTCCCGATAAAAACGGTTGATTTAATCCCTAAGATTGTTTCAGATTCAAACATTATCCTTGAGTTTGACAATGTGATGATAAAATGTACAATGGATAATTTTCATGTTTACTCAAAACTTATTGATGATACTTTCCCGAACTACGAATCGGTGATACCTAAGGATAATGACAAAAAATTACTTATGAATAGGTACGACCTCATTAGTGCTCTAAAAAGAGCGGTGATTTTTACGGATTCAGTTACGAAGAAAATTAAATTAGAAATATCCGGCGACGAACTGAAAATAAAATCAGACAATCCTGAAATAGGAGGTGAAGGAGAAGAAACGCTAAAATGCGATTTTAAGACTAATAACGGTGACGACATAACAGAAGATTTTTCCATTGCCTTCAACGTATCTTACTTGCTTGACTGTCTCTCGCAGATAGAAACAGACGAAGTGTTATTCACTTTTAGCGCTCCGGCAAAAGCATCAATTATTTTGCCCGTTGCTTCGCTTTCGGAAGAAAATTATATGGAATTAATAATGCCGGTAAGAGTCGGTTAACAGATACAAAAGGTGCTCTTAAATAGTATTAAATTATTAAATTTCAGAAATTATAACGAGCAGCAATTTACATTCAATAAGAGCTTTAACTATATCTA
Organism: Ignavibacteria bacterium; assembly: GCA_041649015.1. NCBI lineage: Bacteria > Pseudomonadati > Ignavibacteriota > Ignavibacteria > Ignavibacteria bacterium. The sequence goes on along the minus strand of JBAZNU010000003.1, from coordinate 350,829 downwards.
CGGCAATAATGGAGAAGGAAAAACCAACGTACTCGAGGCAATTTCCTACATATCTTTTGGCAAGAGCTTTTTAAATTCTTCGGAATCTGACTGCGTGAAATTCAATTCTTCGGGCTTTAATGTTGAAGGTGTTTACGAGAATGATGTCAGGACTGAGTACAATGTTTACCTTAATTACGACTCTGTTTCGAAGAAGAAAATTTTTCATCTTAATAAAGAAAAAGTTAGAAGATGGACGAGTGAGATTTTCGGTAGATTTCCGATTGTATTTTTGTCTCCCCACAGCCTTGATATTACTTACGGGAATCCTTCTGAAAGAAGAAAGTTCTTTGATATATTACTTGCACAGACGAGCAGGGTATATTTTGATTTTCTATCGAGCTATGTGCGGATACTTAAACAAAAAAACGCACTGCTTAAGAACCAGATTAACGGGAATGCAATTCCCGCTAGTGAATTCAAAACTCTTCTGACTTCAATAAACGAGAAAATGGCGGATTATTCTGGAGAGATATTAAGAAGAAGGTTTGATTTGCTGAGAATATTCAGCGGGTATTTTCAAAGGAGTTTTTCGTATTTAATCGATAAAGATGATGAACCCGGAATTAAGTACGTCAGCAGTTATCTGGATGCTGATATTATTTCCGCTGATGGAAATGCAGAAGCAAAAATTGGTGAGCTGAAGGAATTATTTCTGATTAATCTTGAAACAAGGATGAATGAAGAAATTGCAAGAGGTGTTTCTGTAACAGGAATTCACAAAGACGATTACCTTTTTAGTCTTAGCAAAATGGTTAACGGGGATGAGAAAAAAAGTTTTGAGTTAAAGAATTTTGCATCGCAGGGAGAACATAAAACCTTTGTTATAGCTCTTAAACTGGCGGAATATCATTTTCTAAAGGACAATCTTCAAAATTCTCCCGTTCTTCTGCTTGACGACTTGCTCTCAGAGCTTGATTCTACAAGGGTTTCGAAGATTGTGTCCCATTTAAAAGAATATGGGCAGATATTCCTTACAACAACAAGCAAGGACTATGCGGATAACCTGAAAAATTTTTACGAAAGTGCGGAAATAGATTACTTTCAAATAGAAAATGGAAGAGTGATTGGCAGGTAAAAGAATAAATACTAAATTAAGAGACAACAAGGTTTCATGCCTTGTGGACGAGATTAATAACATCAGCGAAGTACTCGGAGTGAGAGATAGAGAAAACGAGCTGAAAATATTCAACGTATGGAAAGAATGCGTTGGAGAAACGATTTCAAAATTCGCAACTCCATCTGGAATTAAAAACAACAAGCTTCTTGTAAACGTTGAAAATCCGGTGTGGAGGTTTGAGTTAAACAACCGAAAGGAAGAAATAATAAAGAAACTAAACTCTGAACTTCAGGGAATAAAAAGTAAAACTTTAATAAAAGAAATTGTATTCGTATAAATTATTAAACACTGAAACTATACAACATGGCAAAGAATAACAATAACAATGGCAACCAGTCATACACAGAAAAGGATATACAGGTTCTGAAGGGGCTTGAGCATGTAAGAAAAAGACCTGCGATGTATATCGGTGACGTATCGTCGAGGGGTCTTCACCATCTCGTGTATGAAGTTGTAGATAACGCGATAGACGAAGCACTGGGCGGATTCTGCGATAAAATAATACTAACCATTAACAAAGAAGGCTCGATAACTGTGGATGATAACGGTAGAGGCATACCAACGGGCAATCATCCGACCGAAAAGATTTCAACCCTTGAGGTGGTAATGACACAGCTAAACGCAGGCGGTAAATTCAACAGAGATACGTACAAAGTGTCAGGAGGACTGCACGGTGTTGGCGTATCTGTCGTTAATGCACTTAGCGAATACCTTGAGGTAGAGGTTTATAGAGACGGAAAAATATTTTATCAGAAATACGTCAGAGGTGTTGCTGTTAAACCGGTTAAGGAAACAGGAAAGGTCAAACAGAAAACCGGCACAAGAATTACTTTTATGCCCGACAAAGAAATATTCAAGAATACTGCATTTAAGTATGAGACTCTTGAAAACAGACTTAGAGAACTTGCTTATCTGAACAAGGACCTTCAGATAATTATGAAAGATGAAAGAACGGGAAAATCCGACGAATTTAAGTTTAAGGGCGGCCTTGTTGATTTTGTAAAATACCTTGACGAAGGTGAAAAGTTAATTACATCAAAACCTATTTTCATTTCAGGTGAGAAGGAATACATACAACTTGAGATTGCATTTCAGTACAATGACTCTTACAGTGATGATATTCTTTCCTTCGTTAACAACATTAACACAATCGAAGGCGGTACACATCTCGAAGGTTTTAAGTCTGCTCTCACAAGAACACTTAACAACTATGGATTAAAGAACGGAATTATAAAGAATGATAAACTCACCCTGACTGGCGATGACTTCAGGGAAGGACTGACATGCGTTATTAGTGCAAAAGTACCCGAACCTCAGTTTGAAGGACAGACGAAGACTAAGCTTGGCAACAGTGAAGTGAAAGGGATTGTGCAGTCTATAACCGGCGAACAGCTTAACGAATACCTTGAAACAAACCCGTCCGTTGCTAAAAAGATTCTTGAGAAATGCGTTAGAGCTGCAGAGGCAAGAGAAGCCGCAAGACATGCACGCGAACTCTCAAGAAGAAAGAATGCCCTTGAAATATCAGGACTACCCGGAAAACTTGCAGACTGTTCCCTGACTGACCCTGCACTTTGCGAATTGTATCTCGTCGAGGGAGATTCTGCAGGAGGCTCAGCAAAACAAGGGCGTGACAGAAGATTTCAAGCAATTCTTCCTTTGAAGGGTAAAATACTTAACGTTGAAAAAGCAAGAAAGAATAAAATATTTGAGAATGAGGAAATACGTTCGATGATTACTGCAATTGGAGCAGGTATTGGCGATTCCGAGGAGTACAACGATAGCAAAGTAAGATACGATAAAATTATTCTCATGTGCGACGCCGACGTTGACGGCTCACACATCAGAACGCTTCTCCTTACATTCTTCTACAGACACATGAAACCGATTATTGACACTGGTAAATTGTACATAGCGCAGCCGCCTTTATTCAAAATAAAAAAAGGAAAGACTGAAATGTACGCCTACGATGTCGATGAAAGAGATGATATGCTTAAAGCATTAAAAGTTGACAAGAAATCTGTAGTTGTTGTCGGTGATGAATCAGTAGCTGGCGAAGGAAGCTCAAAGGTTCACATATCAAGATTTAAAGGTCTCGGTGAAATGAATCCCGAACAACTTTGGGCAACAACAATGAATCCAGAAACAAGAACTATTTTGCAGGTTACGAATGAGAATGCCTCTGCCGCTGATAAGATGTTCAGAATATTAATGGGCGAGGAAGTAGAACCAAGAAGAAAATTCATCGAAGAAAACGCAAAATACGCTAACATAGACGCGTAGGAGAACAAAAATGAAAAAACACTTATTAATCTCAAAAGTAGCCTTCTTTGCTTTGTTGTTACTTTTATCGGAAACTGGCTTATCACAGGACGGTGGAACGGTATCGTTCGCAAAGCGGAACAAGGCGAAACATTATACATCCTTCGCACTCGGGATGGGTGCAGCTTACGGTAACAATAAATCTCTTAATACATTTATTGGATACGAACTGCCCGGTTATAACAACGTAGCCGATAGCAGAAAACTAAAAGATTTTAAAACAGGTTTCGAATTTTTCGGAAGTGTTGAAAGACAGGTGGCTTCAAAGATTGCCCTGAAACTCGATTATAGCTACTTTCTTAAAAGTAATAAAGTTGATGATTACCCTAATCAGTCCTTCGACTACTCAAATCATCAGATATTATTGGGTGCAAATTACCTGTTCCCGGGTGAATATCATTTTCTTAAATTCGGTGTATCTGCAGGTCCTGTTTTTTCAAGCCTTGACTCAAAGTCATACACAACCAATTCTGGTATCTTTACATCAACAGGATTACTTGCTAAGGCTGAGGGATCTTTTTCAATTCAGATGGGGGGTAGCTTAGCTGGATACATTAGTGGTTATGTTGGCAATGTATTTGCGGGTAACCTTAAAGACGATACCGGTAAAGAGATTAAAAATTCCGCAGGAGATACTGTTAATCTCAGCAGCTTTATGCTTGGAATAAGAATAGGAATTGAATTCTATATTTTTTAATCATGGATAAGATTTTAGAAGGTATATTATTCGGTATAATACAGGGATTGACTGAATTCATCCCAATTAGCAGTACTGCGCATATTCGTGTTGTACCCGCACTGCTCGGATGGGAAGACCCGGGAGCAGCATACACAGCCGTTATTCAGATAGGCACACTGCTTGCGACATTTGTTTACTTTAAAAATGATATATCCGAATTAATTAAAGGATTTTTCAACGCTCTTAAAACTAGAAATTTTTCAGACCCTTACGCAAGACTGTCATTGCTTATTATCTTAGGTACATTACCAATATCATTCTTTGGTCTAACACTAAAGAAATACATAGAAGGTGATTTCAGAGGACTTTATGTGATTTCAGCATCACTTATTTTCCTCGCTATTCTTCTTTATATAGCAGAGAAAATCGCCGACCATAGAAAAGATTTAAAAGAAATAACAGTGTGGGATGGCATAATTATAGGTTTTGCACAGGCTGTTGCTCTCATTCCCGGTAGCTCAAGAAGCGGTGTTACAATAACAGCTGGACTTTTCTGCGGTCTTAAAAGGGAAACAGCTGCTAGATATTCTTTCCTGCTCAGCATACCCGCAATTGCATTAAGCGGTGTTTATGAACTTTACAGCGAAAGAGCCGAACTTCTTCACGAAAATGTTATTGGATTAATGTTGTCAACAATAGTATCGGGCATAGTCGGTTATCTGGCAATAGCTTTTCTAATCAACTATCTGAAAACAAGAAGCAATCTCGTTTTTATAATTTACCGGCTCGTACTTGGGGTGATTATACTTGCATTGCTCTATGTAGGCGTTCTCAAAAACGTTTAGAACTATATTGCAAGCGAAAGTGCGTGAACGGCTTTAAGTAAAGGTGTTTCTATTTTTTTCTTCGCCGCAAGCCTTAGCAATTCACCCGTGAAATAAGGCGTCTCAAGCACTTTGCCCTTCAGCCTGTCCTGATACGAAGAGGTCTTAAACGCACCAAGTTTATTGGAATCTTCAATAACTTTTCTGCGCGCAATTCCATCAAACAAAATTCCCTGCGTTTTCGCAATCATTTTAATTTCTTCGTAAATATTTTCAACAAGCTCTTCTGTTTGTTTTAACCTGAATAACTTATCGACTGTTACACTACCTATGCTCGTTAATGAATTAAAGATTGTATTCCATGCATACTTAATCCAGATTTCCTCCTTGATATTTTTTATTATTCTGACGTCAATACCTGACTCTTTAAGGACTGAATACATAGTCTTTATCCTTTTGCTGTACTTGCCACTCATTTCACCTGCTTGAATAAAGCCGAGAGATGAATGAAGAATAGTATATTTCAAATCCATCTCAACACCGATTTTGCATATTAACTGTAAAGTTCTGGCAGACCCGAATGTTTTCTTTATCAATCTGTAATTATATATGCCGTTCTGAAGCGATATAATCTGAGAATTTTTTGTTACAACTTTTTGAATCTGCGGGATAAGTGATGCAGTATCATTTGATTTTGTACAGACAAAAACATAATCGAATTTCTTCTTGAATGTCGTTGTGTTATCAGATACTTTAGGTTTGAATGATAATTCGTACCCCTTGTAACTTTTCAGTATTAACCTGTATGATTTGAAATGTTTACAGGTATCCCCTCTCGATAGAAAACAAACGTTATTGTTTTTATTCAATGCGAGGAATGTCCCGAAATACCCCCCCACTGCGCCGAGTCCGGTAATGAGTATATTTTTCTTTCCTATTGGCATTTACATATTCAAAAGTTTTTCAACTAATGTAACTGTCCCAACCGTAGCTTTCTCTGTTATATACTCAAGATTTTTATAAAAACTGTTTATGCTGGGCTTATTTGGGTCAATGATGTATTTCATAGCATCCCTTTTAACATAGTCAATCAGGCTTGCCGCAGGATACACAACAAGAGAAGTTCCGACAACCATAAAGACATCCGCTGTCTCTGCAATTATTGCAGCATCTGTTATAAGTGGCACGGGCTCTCCAAACCAAACTATGTTCGGTCTAAGCTGCCCACCCTTTTCACACATATCACCTTTGTTAATGTCTGTATAACCTATGTCATAAACATTATACGGAGGTAAAGTACTTTTTGCTTTTGTAAGTTCACCGTGAAGATGAAGAACACTCTGTGATCCTGCGCGCTCGTGAAGATTATCTACATTCTGAGTAATTACGGAAACATCAAACTTTTCCTGAAGCTTAGCAATAGCAACGTGTGCAGCATTTGGCTGTACACGTTCTAGTTGTCTTCGCCTTTCATTATAAAACCTGAGAACAACATCGGGGTCTTTCTTCCAGCCCTGCGGTGAGGCGACTTCATATACATCGTGTCCTTCCCACAACCCGCCCGCATCACGGAATGTCGATAGTCCGCTTTCAGCACTTACACCCGCACCCGTTAGTACGACTATTTTCTTTAATGACATTATAAGCTCGATAAAACAGTTTTGATTCTTTCATTAAGTTTTTCAGACAACTCCTTCAGTTTTGGATTATTCGACACTTGAGCTATTACCATGGGATTGAATATGGAGATTTTTACTTTCCCTGCTTTCTCGTGCACGACAACGTTACAAGGCATAAGCAGACCAACAGTATCCTCAGCGATGAGTGCTTCGTATGCAAATGGTGGATTGCAGGCACCAAGTATAATGTATTTATCGAAGTCAACGTCAAGTTTTTTCTTAAGCGTTTCTTTTACATCAATCGTTGTAAGTACTCCGAAACCATTCTCTTTAAGCAATTCTGTGACTTTGTCTATTGCTGATTCGTACGTTAAATCGGTCGATTTAGAGTAACTGTAATTCATATTATTAAATGTTTAATTTTATTTTTAGGAACAAAGAATTATACAAAATGTGAATGTTATTTAAAATGGAATTATCTGTTTATTTATAAATCAGATTATGATTTTTATTTACTCCGTCTTCCGGTAACGCCATACTGCAAGCGACATCATAACAGTTGCATAAGCGATAAAGAAATAAAGTGTGGGGAGTACATCTTTGAATCCTGAACCCTTTAGCATAATCATCCGCATAGCGCGGTTAAATTGTGCTATAGGATTAAAGAAAGCAATTGTTTGTGCCCAATTAGGCATACTCTCAACCGGAGTAAATATTCCTCCCATAAGAATAAACAGAACAAGAAAGAACCAGGCAACAAACATCGCCTGCTGTTGTGTATCAGTAAGAGTAGAAATTAGAAGTCCCATACCAAGTACAACGAAAAGATATACAGCCGCAAGCATTAGTATAAAAATGGGATTTCCAATAAGGGGAATGTTAAATATTAATATTCCAAGAATCAGCCCGAACATTAGCTCCCCCATCCCGATTATCCAGAATGGCAGAAGTTTTCCAATAATGAACTGATATTTTTTAATCGGTGTTACGTTCAACTGCTCTATCGTTCCTATTTCCTTTTCTTTTACTATGTTCATTCCTGAAAGGAAAGCTCCTATCATTGTTACAAGAACTACAAGGATTCCCGGAACCATATATGTTTTGTATTCTAATTCAGGATTGTACCAGTTTGCATAATTTACGTTTATAATCGGAACGATGTCAAAAGTCATAAAAGATTCTAATCCCTTATCTACATTGAACTGACGAATAATGTTTGAGGCATAATTGTTAATAATTCCTGCAGCGGCCCCGTCCTCAGCATTTATTACAAGCTGAATTTCTGAATGTCCTTCTGCCCTGAACTTCTTTTCAAAATCTTTTGGTATGTGAATTATTAACTTCGATTGATTCTTTTTAAAACTCTCTTCGGAATTATCGACGGAAAAAGATACCTCGTTTAATACAAAATAATTCGACGCCGTGAATTTTGACACAAGCTCACGTGAATAATGTGACTGGTCAAAATCAACTACATTGAACCTAATGTTTTTAATTTCATACGTTGCGGCATTTGAAAGAATTAGTAACTGAATTACAGGCAAAAAGAAAATTAGCGGTATCATCGCTTTATTCCTGAATATCTGAAGAAATTCCTTCCTGAGTATTATAAATATTGTTCTCATTTATTCAAGTCTTACTTTAAATCTTTTAATGCTTAATAGTATAAAGAATAGCGTCATTCCGATAAGAACAAGCGTCTCCAGATAAATATAATCAAATGTTATTCCCTTAAGCATGATGCCTCGTACTATTATGATAAACCATTTTGCCGGAATTATATAACTCAGTAGCTGTAAAATAAAGGGCATGTTCTCTATCGGGAATATATATCCCGAAAGTATAATTGTTGGAAGCATTAATGCTGAAAGAGATATCATCAACGCTGTCTGCTGGTTGTTACTGACCGTTGATATCAGTATTCCAAGCGATAAAGAAGTTATTAAGAATAAAACACTCTCAAGAACCAGAAGCACAATACTTCCCTCAATAGGAACAAGAAAAACATATTTAGCTAAAACAATTACTACCACATAATTTATTAAAGATATAACAAAATAAGGTATAACCTTCCCCACTATAATCTGAAAAGGATTAAGCGGAGATACAAGCAGTACTTCCATTGTACCAAGTTCCTTTTCCTTTGCAATAGATATCGAAGTCATCATTGCCGAGACCAGAAGAAGAATCACTGCCATCAGTCCTGGTACAAACATAAACACGCTTTTCAAATTAGGATTGTACAGCATCTTAATCTCTGTATTTATTACAGAAGGCATTATCTTCCCCTGTGTTAATTCACGCTGGTAATCCTGAATAATCGATGATGTATATCCGATTAACATATTAGCTAAGTTTGGATCCGATGCATCTGCAATTATCTGCACGTTTGCAAGATTGGATTTACCAAGATTATGTCCAAAATCAGGTTCAAATATTATTACTTCTTTTATTATTCCTTCTTTGAAAGCTGGCTCAATGTCATTTACATTGTTGAGGTTGTAATATAACATAAAATACCCGGAAGACAGTATTTTATTACTGATTTCCTGAGTTATATTGTCCTTAGAAAAATCTAATATAGCAATCTTTGCGTCTTTGATTTCATTCGTAATTGCAAAGCCAAATAACAGTATCTGAGCAATTGGCATACCGAATAAAATTAGTAGTGTTCTGTAATCACGAAGTATATGCTTAAATTCTTTCTTCACGAATGCAAGAAATCTTTTCATTTATTTACCTCTCGCAATCTTCACGAAAACTTCGTGCATGTTTTCAGAATTATACTGTCTCTTCAAATTATCAGGCGTATCCAATGAAGCTATTCTGCCGTCAACCATCATCGAAACCCTGTTGCAATACTCCGCTTCATCCATGTAATGTGTCGTCACGATTACAGTTACACCATTGTGAGCTGCTTCATAAATCATATCCCAAAACTGACGGCGTGTTACAGGATCGACTCCTCCGGTCGGCTCATCAAGAAAAACTACCTTCGGGTCGTGGATTATGGCAACAGAAAAAGCAAGTTTTTGTTTCCAGCCGAGTGGTAAAGAACGTAGAAGTTTATTCCGTGCATCTGCTATCTTTAGAAGGTCAATTAAATAATCCGTTTTCTCTTTCAGTAAAAATTTTGGAAGTCCGTATATTCCCCCGTAAAATCTTATATTCTCAGTTACTGTCAAATCATCGTATAGCGAAAACTTTTGACTCATATATCCGATATTTCTCTTTATCTTTTCAGCTTCTTTATAAATATCAAAACCTGCAACCACTGCTTTGCCCGATGTAGGGGTTGAAAGCCCGCAGAACATTCTCATGGCAGTCGTTTTTCCTGCTCCGTTCGCTCCAAGAAAACCGAATATCTCGCCTTTTTCAACATGGAAAGAGATGGAATCAACAGCCGTAAAATGACCGAATTTCTTTGTCAGATTTTCTGCATGAATTATATATTCTCGGCTCATATTATTTGCTCATTAAATCCATGAAACAATCCTCAATTGTCGGAGTAATTATATTTAATGCTATATTATGGTGTCCTTTTCTATTCAGATAATCAATTATTCTCTCACCGTTTTCATTTTCGCATTTATCTGTAAAATGTAAAGAATCTCCGAAAGAAAACACAGAACCAGAATGCTTATATTCCCTCAGATCAACAAGTAATTGATACATATTATCAGATTTGAGCGAAAATAATTTCTTTGGATAACGGGAAAGTATGTTTCTCAAATAATCAATTTCAAGAAGTGTTCCTTTTTGAATCAGTGCCACCCTGTCGCATTTACTCGCTTCATCCATGTATGGAGTTGAAACAACTATGGTAATTCCCTCATTGCGGAGATTCCCTAGCATATCCCAGAATTCATTCCTTGATACTGGATCAACTCCGGTTGTTGGCTCATCAAGTATAAGAATTTCCGGTTTATGTATGAGTGCACAGCATAGAGCAAGTTTCTGCTTCATTCCTCCCGAAAGTTTTCCGGCTTTACGATCGTTGAAAGGTTCAAGCATTACGTATATATCTTTTATTAATTCGTAATTTGCGCTTATCGTTGTGCCAAAAACTGAAGCAAAGAAATTTAAGTTTTCTTCAACGGTTAGGTCTTGATAAAGTGAAAACCTGCCCGGCATATATCCTGTTATTAATCTTATCTTTTTAAACTCCTTAACCACATCATAACCCTCAACTGTTGCATTGCCTTTATCCGGTATCAGTAGTGTTGTAAGTATTCTGAACAATGTAGTCTTACCTGCTCCGTCAGGACCGATGAACCCGAATATCTCTCCCTTTTCTACAGTCAGTGAAATTTTGTCAACGGCAATTATATCTCCGTATGACTTTGTAAGATTTTCAATTATAACTGAATCCATTATTTAAAAACTACTTCGCCGGGCATTCCGATTTTTATCGTGCCGTTATTGACTACTCTTACTTTCACCGCATAAACTAGATTTACACGCTCCTCTTTTGTTTGAACAATCTTTGGTGTAAACTCAGCCTTTGACGATATCCAGCTGATTTCTCCTTCCATCGTTTTGTATCCCTTCGCACCATCATCAATAAGTACTTTTACTTTTTGCCCGAGTTTTATCTCCGTTAGCTGTGCTCCGCTGACGTAAGCACGTAGCTCCATTGTACTTATATCCGCAATCTTGTAAAGAGGCTTGCCAAAACTAACAATTTCACCCTGCTCTGCCAGCTTTAATATTACTGTACCTTTAACGGGATTGGTAATGCTGCTTTTCTGAAGCTGGTCAACAATTTGCGATATCTGTACATCGAGACCTTTTAGTTCTTCATTAGTAGTAGTGTTCTGCATCTCAATTGAGTTTATCTGCCTGTTAATAACATCTATACTGCCGTTGATATCATCAAGCTGTTTACCCGTAGCTGCCTCATCTTTCAGAAGCCGCTCTATTCTTTCCTTTTCACGCAGTGCTACTCTCTTCTGTTCTTGTAGAACGGATACTTGAGCAGAAACATTTTTAAACTTCGTACGTGTTGTATTTTTCTGCTGGGCAAGCTGGTTCTTCTTCAAGTAAAGCTGATTGGTATCTATATAACCGACTGTTTCCCCTTCTTCTATCAGCATACCTTCTTCAACGTGGAATTCGTTCAGCTGACCGCTCGATTCAGAGGAAACTATAGTCTCTGTCGCTTCAAAGTTACCGAATGCATCTGACTTCTGCTTATCATTCGAGCATCCCGATAAAAATAAAAGAACTATGATTATACTTATTATATTTTTCATATTAGTAAACTCCTTTTGTTGTTAAGTAATTTATTTTCGCTTGAAGAAGCTGAAGTTTGTGCGTTTCAAGCATTAACTGCGTTTGTGTTTTATTGTTAAGTTCCGTCAAATAAACCGTTGACGTAATAGTTCCGTTCTGCAGCTGCAAATAAGTAGATTCAACTATCTTTTCCCTTAATGCAATCAGTTCCTCATCTTTTTGAATTAGGTTCTCGTATTTGTCAATATCAGATTTATATTTTTCGAGAGAAACTTTCACGTTCTTCTCAAATGTTTCTTTCTGCGAATCAACAATCTTCTGATTAATTTGATATATCTGCTTTTCATTGTTATCAGCACCCCAGTTAATTGGATTCCATGTAACATTAAGCCCAACCATGTAAAATGGTTTAAAGTTGTTATCAAGCATATTTAGTCCCGGCCTTCCTAATCCTGCCTGACCAAAAACAGAAAGTTTCGGAAGTATACGTGAGGAAATTACATCTGAATATGAGTTAAGCTGTTCTTTCTGGTACTCAAACAGCTTGTTTTCAGGTCTTTCAGAAAGGTTATCATCTAAAACCACCGTTTGATATTGTGGATATTCAAGTTCTGTTTTTTCGGGTATCGTATATCCTATAAGTTCGCTGAGCATTTTTAAAAATGCTTCTCTGTCTGTGTTTAAGTTCTCCATCTCTTGTTCTGTCTGAATAAGCTGAGCCTGAAGTATGTACAGATTCGCGGGTAGGTTAAGCTCATTCTTTACGCGGGATTCAGTTTCAGCTATACGTGACTTCAAATCGTTGATTAGCAGTTGATTTACTCTCATTCTTTGCTGAAAAAGCAAAACTGAAAAATATAAATCATTTATCCTTTGCTTTAAAGAAAATAAATCAACTTCAACTTTTTGTTCATCAACAAGTACCTGCTTCGATTCAGTATTCTTCAATGATGAAGTGTTGCTCCCGTCATAGATAAGCTGTCGGACGTCCATCGTTATCCTGTATTGATCTTTGTTTATTACAGGCGGTTGAAACATCGGGTTGCTCAGAACTAATTCTGTTACATCTGACTGATATGTCGCCTGCCCTTTTATAGATATCTGAGGCAGAAAATTTAAACCTATGTTTTCTAGCTTCAACGAACTGATTGATTTATAATATTCTTTTTGCTTTGAGTTTGGATGGTTCTCATAAGCAATTCTATAACACTCTTTCAAAGTTACAGGACTATTCTGTGCATGCAAGGATGCAGTTAATGACTGAAAGAGTATTAGAACGGGTATTAAAAATTTGTAATACATATCAATGTACTTTAATTGCATTAATTATAAAATTAGCAAGCTCTCTTTTTCTTACTTCTATAAAATTCACAAATTCATCATCACTCTGATTTAGTATCGTTTTTATTATTGGTCTCGCAGCAATCGGAAAAACACAAAGTCCGACAATATTAATTATTAGCTGCCTTGGGTCTATTGGTCGTATAACTCCTTTTTCTATTGCTGCGTTTACTTCGTTCGAAAATATCAATCCTGGATTAACTCCGCTTTCAAGAAACATATTTTTAATTCTATCTGGATTTTGATGAACTTCTGTAATAATAAATGCAGGAATAAAAGTGTTTTGCATAAGCAGCACGAGATACTGCTCTACAAAATACTCAATTTTCTCAAACAATGGTTTATCTACATTTATTAACTCCCGAATTTTTGAAAAGAAACTCTTTGCGGCATCCTGAAAAACAGCATCAAAAAGCTTATCCTTTGAACGGAAGTAATAATGCAATAACGCTTTACTTATCCCCGCCTCATCAGCAATCTCCTGCATTCTCGCACCGTACATGCCTTTCCGCTGAAAAATTCGTTTTGATGCTTCAAGTATCTTTCTTTCTGTAGAATCTTCTATTTTGTCCTGATTTACAATATCCATTTACTTAAACCAATTGGTTAAACTATTTAGTTAATACAAAATTATAGAAATTCTACCGCTTTGTCAAGCAAATTTTTTCATTTGTTCTTTTTGGGTCTCTTCCGAATTTGGTAGTAATTAGTCTTACCTAACGCTGTTCAAAGGCTTATCATACGCTAACTAAACGTTAAAAAGTGTGTAAAACTAATGTAAAAGAAGGGAATTATTATTTTAAGACCACAAGCTTTCTTATGTCAGAAACCGCTTCAGTAGAACCTTTGAAAACAACGCGGTAGAAATAAACACCATTAGCGATATAATCGCCATCACCATCACGTCCATCCCACTGAATTTGATTGAAACCGATACCTGCTGGTACATTTATTTCTTTTATAACCCTCCCTGCTGCAGTATATATTTTAATCCTGCACTCTGTCGGCAGTTGATTACCTGTAAGTGTAAATGAGAACACAGTTTCTGTCTTCATAGGATTTGGGTAGTTATAAACATCCTTCAATGAAGTTTCATTAGTAACATTCAAAACAAACTTTGCAGTATCGTAAGAATTATTCTTATAAGTAATAAGTTTTAAATCATTAATTCCATTCTGAAGCTGAGGAGTAAATTTAAGTACCAGCGTACCCTTATCGACTTCTTTTATTAGATTAGTTCTTACTTTTGATTTTGAACTTGCGGGATTTAATGAAATAAAATTATTGTTTAGCATAATCCTGAAAACCGATGTGTCAGTACCAAGCAGCTCATCAACAGAATTTCCCGAAAGCTTAACTAACAATTCAGGATTCGAGCGCACATAATCATTCCCAAATAATTTAACTCCATCTGAAAACACTTCAGTGTTTATGTCGGTTATTGAGCCTTTAACAACAAATGTTGATATCACTGAATTATTATAATCATAAATTTCATTCTGATTCAAGGAATTAACTTCAAACACAATCGAAACCTGATTATTATACTTCTTGTGAATCGGAAGACCGTTTACTTTGAACGTAGCTTTAACAAACATCGAGCTATCCACTTTCAGTTGTGCAAGTACCGTATCAGTCCGCAAATGTACTTTATTCCCTGCACCGTCAAGAGCGCTGAACGTTCTCACGTGCCCATTTACAGGTACATATCCCACATTATAATAAAGCCCGCCGATACCTATACTGTCCCCTGCACTAACAATCGAATCCGACTTAAATATAGAATTGTTATCTAAAGCAATCTCGGGCGTCCCCACATAATTCAGGTTTATTCCCTTAAAAACTGGCGACTGAAAACCATACAACGAATCAATAGAAAGCGTCGTAATTAGTTTCAAGTACGGATACTGATAAGCATCTATTCCCGAAAGGTCAACATTATTATTTGTAGTAACATTCGACATCAAAAGCATTTCCTGATTGTTCCTGTTAATACCATACACATCAAAATATAAACCCGAATTCGGATACACCTCCTGCTCCCAATTAAAGTTCTGCCACCTCTGTGCAGGTCCAAAGGTCTGCGTTATATATCCGTTTGTATTCAAAAACAATGGTGACATCTGGCTTATTGATTCCAGCCAACCCCTGGCTGGTATAAAATAAAAATATTGTTCAGATACCTGACTTGGCAAAGCCCCCAAATAACCTATGAAACTCCATGTATGGAAAAACCCAAACGCTTGAACAGAATCCGCATAAATACTGCCGAATTGTCTCATCTTTTCTTTTGTTGCCGTATTAAAACCATAACCCCCGGGAACGTAAGAAGCATTAAGACATAATAGAAATGAAGTCGTATCAAATGTATTTAAAAACGCTAACGCTGAATCCGAAGATGTTCCGGTATTCATTCTTAAATTAAAAAACTTTTCAATTCTTCCGGTATTTCTTTTTACTTTTAGCATACTTAATCCTGCAAAAGGACTGCTTTGATCAATATACAGCGCAGAATTATTTACTCTGAAATAAGAAGCTTCATATGAATTTCCGCCTAATGACCTGACGTATAAACTCCCATTAAAGCTTTTTAAGATTATATTATTAAGATAATTACTTAGATTAAAAAGCTTATTTTCATATTGTAAATTCTTGTTTAAGTTCAATTTTAGAAGCGAATCATTAAGTAAGCCATCATCATTAACCTTCAACATACTTACTGACGACCATTCCGAAGTATCATTGTTTATTATTGCCCCCATTCTCCATACAACTACAATGCTCGAATCCTGACCAGTAAATGGAACACTAAACTCAGTGCTTACTCCACTGTAACCATTTTTATAGTAAGTTTTTTTGTGACCTGAGTTAAAGTTTAATGTTGTATCAATTTCAAGAAGAAGTTTTACTGAGTTATGGTTTAGATTAATGTTCGGATTCAAACCCACGAACTTTACTGAATCATTATAAACAATTTGGTTATTAACTGGTTTAAGAGGTGCAAAAGCGCTGTTATTAACAATTATAGGGATATCAATTGAATTGTTTGTTGTCAGTTCCCGGGTATGCCAGTTTTCAACATCAAGAGTAATTTTCATTTCATACAAACCCATAGAATCAATCTTAAACCTGTAATCTATAGTATCCACGTATCCCCAGTTGTAAACGACCGTATCTCTTAATATATTGATTGTATTACCCTTAAATAGCTGGTACCTTATTTTGCACGAATCTGCATGAAGTCCAAAATTCCCAGGGAAAATTCTTAAGTTCATGATTTCATTTAAGGAAGGATTTTTATTTGAAAGTTCATAATCACTTTCAGTAATGCAGAACTCTGGATAAACAGGCAGAAGCAGTTTTGCACCTGGATCCCCAATCAGGTTATAGCAATTATTGGTATTTATACCAAATGTTGAAGAATCCGGTGCTAGATAATTGGATGCTTTAGCGTGAATATCTCCTATTCTCCTAAGAGTATCATTTGCGTATGCCTTTAATAAATATCCATTCAGATTGTTCCCTGTATTCGAGAAACTCCACCCTGTTGTCCCGATAAAACCAATCGCACCATTATTAGGAGATAGAATAAATTTCTCTGAAAATCCTCTAACATTTCCCTCGCTGCTCCTTCCTGTAAAGCATGTCATACTAAGAACAAACTGGAAAAAATTGTTTGTAAGCTCCGTTGGATTATCAAGACTCATTTCCCAAGTACTGCTTCCCGCATGCCCTATATAGTTCGCTATCAGTGAACCTCTGTTTAGTTCGTTTATTACTGAATCTCTATAATTATAAGTGACGTAACCTGTTGTGTCATTCTTAAAAACTCTTCTGGGCTCTCCTGATACAGGAGGTGTCTGTATGTATGCACTTATAAATGAGTTTGCTCTATCAATAAAAAGAAGCTGTTCCGACCTTGATGCCCCAACTGTAATCATTAGATTTCTTTTCCAAAGATTAATCGGATTGCTTTCCCCTGATTCATACAAAATTATTTTGTTGACCATATCTTGAGCTTCCTGAACTGTATAAGCAGGCAATCTCCCGACAGATACTTGCCTTGTATAATTAAATGTATTCAAAGTATAGTTTGCAAAATAACCATCGGTAGTTGGATTGCCATATACTGGAATATAGTTTTTGTAATATGCAGATGAAGAACCAAGATTCCGTTTAGGGTCAAGCGAGCCTCTGCCTAACAAACATAAATACTTAAATTTCGGTGTTTGCCAAGTGTCAAAAGCATTTTTTGTAAACCTCTTAATTGCCGCAGGGCTTTCCATTCCGTAGTTAAAAACATCGTAAATATCCTCGATTTCTGCTTTAAAAGAACGAAAACCATCTTTTGCATTTCTGTAAGCGCGTAATTGTTCTGCGGGTCCTTCGAAAAGTCTGTTATATACTATAATGTAATCTGCTCCTGAAGACGAAGTTACAAGGTTCGGAACCTGTCTTTGTTTTATTCTAATGGGTTTGAGTGATATATTGTTATTAATTATCTGATATTCGCCGTTGCCCTTTCCCGAAAAAATAAGTGTATCACCTGAAAAAGTAAAATTAGAAATTCGAATACTGTTTTTATTATCATAAATAAATAAAGGCGGGGATGGAGCATAACCCCTGATTCTGAATATTTTTGCCGCCGTATCGCTGATTTCACTTTTAAATGACAATAAATTATTATTGAACACAAATTCCCTTGGATATGAAACTTCAAACATATCAAAATTAATTACTCCTGCAAATCCTGTGGCAGGTCTGTTTAATACTCTAAATGTATTATTTCCATTTACTAATACTGAACTTGAAAAATATATTGTCGTATCGAATCTATTAAAATCATCCCTAAAAAGGGTATCAAGTTGTGTAGAATTCATCTTTAACGCCAGACGATGTTCATTAAATATTGATGTTGTCTGATTTCCCGGATAAGCAAATATCTTCAACCTGCATTGCTGCGATGCTGTGGGAAGAGAATTAACATTAAAAGCTTGGTCAATAAAATTCGAGGTTTGTAATACTCTCCAATACCACCCTTCTCCTATATACTTCTCATTATTAAAATAACCAAAATCATTCGTTGAAACATTCTGCCCAAGCGAATAAATAAGATCTTGCTCGAAATGAAGTCTCTCATAGTAAAAATTAATCGGGTAATTCGTAAAAGCAGATGTGCTATAGTCATTATAACGTAATCCAAAAGCCCCTCCCCACGCTACAAAATAAAACGATGTATCTGAATATAGGTCGAAATATTCATCTGTTGAGTATACGACATTATTTGCTATATCATATGATTTTGTTATACCGCCATAATTTCGCTGCCCGTAAAAATCGAAATAATCACTATCATCAAATGAAGCATTATCCTCACCAAAAAAATATATTGGTATTTGATTTCCCTTAAAATAAACCTTTACAGTCCTTGGATCAATTGATGATACAACAATTCCAGCATTAACAAAATCATTTTTATCAATTCTATACATTCCATCGTTTGAAACGTACATTTTAAGATAGGTCTGGTTTGGTGTAATCCAATTATAATTCTGAGCTTGAGCAGAAAAGTTCAAAAATAAAGCGAAGATGAAGACATAATATATATTTATGCCTTTTACGTGTGCTGTATTATCTGCAAATTTATTTTGTGATTTAACAACTTTCATTTGAAAAGTATTATTCTAAATATTTTTCATATTACTTTAACACAACAAGCTTCTGAAGAGAGGTTTCTTTCTTACTATTTCCTTCTATTATAAGTTTATATAAATATACTCCGTTTGCTATATAATCGCCATCTTCGTCCCTCCCATTCCAAAATATCTGATTAAAACCAATATTTAAAGGTGATTCTATTGTTTTTATGAGTCTGCCGGCAACAGTATAAATTTTAATTCTCGAGTTAGAAGGAGGCATGCTTCCTGAAAGATTTACAAGAAAACTTGTTTCCGTTGTCATCGGATTCGGGAAGTTCTTTAGATCTATTATCTTCAAATCAGGATTTACGCTCAAATAGTGTATTATTGTATCAGCATAGTTGTTGCTATTGTCATATGATACATACCTGAATTTGTGCTCACCATCCGTAAGCTGTGGCTTGAAATATAATACTGCCTGTAAATATTTTTCATCAGGGAACTGTAAATCAATTAGTGGATTCTTCATCCCGTTAATGTAATACCACACATTAACGTCATCAAGCTGAACCCTAATGTTTGAAGTGTCTTTTATGAATATTTTACTATTATCATAAAACTTCATAACTATATTAGGGTTTGCAGAAATATACTCGCCGCTTATGGCATTAATACCGTCATAAGTAATATCTACAATAGGTTTTGTAGTATCCCCGCTTATGATAATCCTGGTAAGCGCAGTGTTGTTGTATGTATAGAACTCATTCTGCCCGTTTATCAAAGATGTTTCAAAGTAAATAGTGATTGTGTCCGATTTCTTCCCTGGGTTCCGAAGCCCTATAGTTGGAAGCCTGACCGATGAGCTTGTAACTGAATCAACTTTTAAATTAAAATTAATCGTGTCTGCTCGAAGCAATCTTAAACCGCTGGGGGACGTTGCGTACCATTTATTAAGCAGACCATTTGCTTCAGAAAATCCGTAATTGCCATAATTAACTGATATATTAACTGTATCACCATCATTAAAAACTGAATCACTTTTAATAAATGAATAATTATCCGCTATGATTTCTGGTGATGGAGTATATGAATACATTATACTCTTAAGCACTGGTGGATTAATTCCATTAAGTGAATCTATATACATGCGCGTAACAAGTTTCAGCCCTGGGTAAATAACGGAACTCACGGTATCAAGATTTACGTAAGTACTGTTGACAAGATTCTTATAGATTAAGACTGTTTGATTTGACCTGTTTATACCGTAAACATCGAAAAACATGTTCGAATATTGAGGTATAAGTTGTGACCATCTGAAATTTCCATATGTCTGGGCAGGTATAAGGTAGTGATAAACGTAAGCAGAATCATGCAGAAGAAGAGGTTCCATGCTTGAAACAGATGGTGCAAACACTGGAGAAAATTTTTCTGTTTTAACCGCGTTTGGAAATTGATTGTAACTTATGAGGCTCCACGTTGAAAAATTTTGTAGGTTTACGGAATCCACAGATGTACTTCCAAACAGCTTTATCTTTGAACGCAGGCTGCTGTTCATTCCAAAATTTGTGTTATAAGGTATTGCTTTAAGAAGCACAAGAATATGTCTGTCATCAAAAGTATTCAGATATGCAAGTGCTGAATCGCTTGCAGCATTCGTTGAAAACCGGAATCTTTGGATTTCAAGTATCCTTGAATTTGTCTTATTTAATTTAAACACAATTAAACCACCCCAGTTTACAGAATCAATTAGATTTTTAACTGTATTTCCAACTGTAAGAGAAGTCAGCTCTGTTAAATTATTGCCCCATGATTGAGCAATAATATTTCCTTTGTAAGAAGAAATTGTCAGACTGTCTTGAGTACCGCCTGCATTAACCAGGTCAGAAATGTTATACTGGTTCACAAACTTTTTAATGATATTTACTTGCTGATTAATGCTGGTACCCTTTGTCGAAGACTCTGTTAATGAATTCCGGTAAATAAATCTTCTGTATTCCGACCATCCCGTTGTATCAGAATTAACTATAGAATTCATTCTGAAGAAATATACAATATTTGAATCCTTTGCAGGCAAAAGTATCCTGAATTTTGTTGTTAATCCCTGAGGATTACTAACGAAATAAGTTCTTTGGAAAGTAGAATTAAAATTCTTTGTTGAATCAATCTGCAGAATAAGTTTAACCTGGCCGCTTCCTGGGTCAATATTAGGATTAATCCCAAGAATCTCAACACTATCAGTACTTACCACCTGGTTATCTAATGGTTTAAGCGGTATAAAAGACAGGTTTTTTAAAACAATGGGAATTAATATATCATTGTTTGTTTTTACCTCTTTCGTGTTCCAGTTATCAGGATCTAACTTGACACTAATTGAATAGTTTCCAGCAGAATCAAGTACAAAATTATAGTTAACAGTATCAGTAAGACCGAAATTCTTAATCACAGTATCTTTATTTTTATACTGCACTCCATTCCGAAGGATTGTAAACGATATTTTCATTGAATCTGAAAATATTCCCATGTTAAACGGATATACCGAAAGATTTACGGGCTCTCTAATTGAGGGAAAATCATTTGAAAATTTATAATCTGAAAGACCAATTCCATATTCGGGATATACTGGCATTAGAAGTTTTACCGCAGGGTCTCCCAGCATTCCATAACAGTTCACTGTATTTCTTGCTGCAAAATCCATAGAATCATATGAAAGAACTCGTGATGCATAACGGACAATATCTCCTATTCTTCTTAATGTATCCTTTGAAAAACATCGTATCATCTGTTCATTAAATCGATTTCCGGAATATGAAAAGCTCCAGCCAGTACTGCCAACGAACCCAACCGCACCTTTTCCCAGCATATAAACAAACTTTTCACCAAAACTTCTAAACTCAGTTTCGGCGTTCTTGCCGGTAAAACAAGTCATGCTGAAAACAACAGGCATTCTATACTGATTTGATAATACCGAAGGGTCATCAAGCCCGTTGTCCCAGTTTGAACTTGCTGCATGTCCTATATAATTTGTAATAGTACTTCCAGAATTTATCGCATTTTTTATTGAATCCTGATAATTAAAAGTAACTCCCCCAGCCGAATCGTTTCTGAAAACCCTTACAGGAAAACCGGAGTTTGGGGAAGGTTTTACGTACGAATTAATAAAATAGTTAGACTGATTTGCAAATTGTATCTGCTCTTGTATGGTCATTCCAC
Organism: Ignavibacteria bacterium; assembly: GCA_041649015.1. Classification (NCBI taxonomy): domain Bacteria; kingdom Pseudomonadati; phylum Ignavibacteriota; class Ignavibacteria; species Ignavibacteria bacterium. The sequence goes on along the minus strand of JBAZNU010000003.1, from coordinate 328,801 downwards.
CTGTAATAAATACAAAATTCTTAAACCATTTTTCAGGAGTTGATGATTGATTTTCGTACTGAATAATGTTAGAGACTATATCATTACCCTCCTGATTTGAAAGTGCAGGAATCCTGCCGACAGATATTTGGTGATAATATGTAAATGCGTTCAAATTGAAATTTGCAAAATAACCGTCAGATATCGGGTTTCCGTAAACAGGTACAAGATTGCTGTAATAAACAGATGATGATGAATTTTTCTTTGGGTCTAATGATCCCCTCCCAAAAAGACAAAGGAATTTAACCTTTGGTTGAGGCCAGGTGTCAGAAATATTTTTCACAAAAAGCCTGACTGCCGTTGGATTTTCAAGTCCGTATCCAAACACATCATATATATCCTCTATCTCAAACTTTGCTGACCTGTAACCATCTTTTAATGCTCTGTACTGTCTCAGTTGCTCTGCTGATGATTCAAGAACTTTGTTGTAAACAATTAGATAATCTGCACCCTGCGAATTTGTCACAAGATTAGGTACTGACCTTTGCTTTATTCTAAGAGGTTTTTTTGTAATTATATTATTGTTTACTTCGAATTTCCCATTAAGTTTACCCGTGAATATAACGGTATCTGAAGAAGAAGATATACCGGTAATTCTTAGATTGTTCTTAACATCATAAATACTAAGAGACTGAGAAGAGTTGTAACCGCTTATATTGTATTTAATTCCACTTGTATCAATACTGTTAACGCCAAACATAATCCTGGAATTATCAAGCTCAAATTTTTTAGGATAATTCAACTCAAAATTATCGAAAAGCATGACTCCAACGTATGTACCTGCTCCTGTATAAGTAAAAGAGACTTGGTTCAATGAGGATACTGATAGAAGTGAAGATGAAAAGATAATAGTTGTATCAATCCGCTTGTAATTATCAGTTTTCAAAGTATCTACAATGTTACCATTAACCCTTACAACCAATCTATGCTCGTTAAATATTGAATCCACAAAAGAGTTAGGATATGCAAATACTTTCAGCGAACATGGCAGGTTGCCGGGAGTAAGAAAAGGAGTTCTGATGGTATCGCTTACCGAATTTCCTCTGTTCATTTCCCGCCAGTACCAGCCCTCTCCGGATACCTTTTCATTATTAAAATTTCTATAATCATTGTTGTTTCTTTTTTCCCCTAAGGAATAAATTAAGTCCCTCTCAAAATGAACAGTTGAATAAAAGAAGTTCTGTGTGTAAGTACTGGAAGAAGAGAAATTATAATCAGCATAACGCAGCCCATTAGCCCCATCCCAGCCAATCCAGTAAACACTCGTGTCAGAATACAAATTGTAAAACTCATTTGTGGTGTAATCTACTACATTAGTTCCGCCCTGTTCTTTGTAAGTAATTGTATTTCCCCCGTAGTTTCTCTGACCGTAGAAATCCATAAAATCAGTATCCTCAAAAACACCGTTATCCTGACCGAAAAAATAGATTGGTAGTTCTGCGCCTTTGAAAAAAACTTTGATTGTTCTTGGATCTATTGATGTCGGATTAATACCTGCATTTATAAAATCAGTTCTGTTCAATCTGTAAATTCCGTCTTCAATGACATAAAGCTTGAGGTATGACTTATTAGGAGTTATCCAGTTAAAATTCTGTGCAATTGAAATATTCGAAAATATTAGTAAGATGAAAAGAATCCGCTTCATGAAATATCGGGCTTTTTAATTATTAATTTAATCTTTTGCCTTAAGACATGAAATAGAAAAACCGGAATCCCAATAATATACCTTTTCCATAGCCTTGTGGGTTCCTGAAAGAGCCTGTACAACCATTCAAATCCTGCTTTTTGAAAACTCTCGGGTGCTCTCTTTTTTCTGTTTACAATATATTCAAATCCGCTGCCCGAACAAATCATAAGCCCGGTATTAATTAATTCTTTATTTCTGAATACCCATTCTTCCTGATAAGGTTGTCCTAAACCTGCAAAAATTGCATCCGGATTGAAGGTTCTAATTTTCTCTTTAATAGTATCATCATTATTACCCTCATACACGGCATATTTAATTAATTCACTTTTCTCACCGAATGATTCTTTTACAAGTGATTTAATCATGTTGTTATTATTATTATGGGAAAAAAGCACAAAAACCTTCTTGTCTGAGTCAAGAAGTTTTTTTACCAATACAGGATAAAGATTTGATCCGTTAATATTATACCTTAGTTTATTACCAAACAGACTTTTAGAGAAGAGGTAAGAACCTATTCCATCATTATGAATATAAAAATGTTCTTTTAGTAATAAACAAAATTCAGGTTTCTTATTAATTAGTATGTTAGTATTGAAATTATAATAAGTCAGAAGAACACACCTGTTCTTTGATTCAAGTAAAAGCAAATCTGCAATCTCATTGTAACTTATATCAAGTATTTTGAATTCTTTATTCATTTAGATAATAATTCGATGTATAAATTGTATATTTGATCGATATTCTTATCAGGAGAATGCCTTTCAGAAACTAAACTAAAAAGATTATCGGAACACTTTATCATTAACTTTTTATCCTCATAAAACCTCATAATATTATCCGCTAATTCTTTGTAATTTTTCTTTTCGAACGTTAAGCCATTTACTTCATGTTCTATTGTTTCACCGATTCCATCAACATCTGAACCAATAAACGGTTTTTTAAATAATCCTGCTTGTATCATAAAGGTAGGAAGAGGATCAACAACAGAAGGCAGAACACAAATATCACATTGAGCAAATAATGGAGCAAGATCATTCTGAGATGGAAATATAGCCGCTTTGATATTATGCTTCAAAATATATTTTTTATAATCTGCCTCCAGTTTACCGCTTCCGACTAATTTTAGAGATATTTGAGGATTGTTTATAAAATGCAAAGCCCGAAGAAGTGTTTTAAAATTCTTTTCTTCGTGAAATCTTCCTGCTGATAGTATTACGAAGCCGGATTCTTTTCTCTTTATAGAAATGTATTCCTTTATTGGTGGTTCTGCAAAATTATATATTAGTTTAATTCTTCCTTTGGGTATTTTGAATTTATCCGTAAGCTCTGTATTTACACACCTGCTTATTGAAATTATTCTATCGGATTTATACTCAACAAAAAATTTCCTGCTGACAAGACTCATTACCGTATTAACTGTTTTTATATTTTTATTGATATACTTTTTATATAATGTGCAAAGAAATTCAGTTGCCCTGCTGTAAGAATGAAGAATGTTTATGTTTTTATCCGAAACAATTCCATGTATTTGTTTTAATATTTTTGTATAGTGAATAGGATTATTTGATCCAATATTATCATTTATTAAAAAATCTATGTCAAGTTCCTCCAGACGTTTTTGAGCAGTTTTCTCTCTTGAGAACAAGAAATTATAACAGTTATATTTCCTCAGATGCTTGAGCGTGATATAATGATAATACGACCTCCCGCAGGTGTAATTAAAGGTAGGAGTAATATGTAAGACCCTTGGTATCATTCAGAATTAATATGCATAATTGATTTATTGGTCAGCGCTATATAGTCATAAGACCTTGACTTTTTTAAGGTAATTTTAACTGTTTTGCTCTTATTCAGAAACATTTTATCTTTAATAAACTCACATTTTATATATTCATTTTCGTAATCAATTACGGAATTATTTAGCGAATTGTAAAAATACTGTGTAATCCCCGTACAATAAGCAGTAAAAACAGTATCGTTTAACTTGCTGATTTTAATCTCTGATTTCAGCGACTCTAAATCGAGAGCCGCATAATTCACAAAACCATCAACATCGTCTTCATACACAAAATCATTGTACTTATAATAATTATACACGGTCGGAATATTGTCATACACATGCACCTGTTTTATTCTTGACGGAAGTAGCAGGAAAATTTTCTTCGGTTCTTGTTTGATTAATTCATCTGTTACAATAGTGTTTTTATTCATTAGTAATTTATACGCTTCTTTATAATCTTCAATCATGGATTTAGCACCTGGAACAAAAAACATTATTACCAATATAACTATTATCTTCACGTATATTTGCTTCTTATAATTAAGACTTTTAAAATCGTAAAATACAAACAAAAATATTGCTGCAAAAGGTATAATCACAAGACGCGGACTGAAATAGCCTGCAATAATATTGGGAATTATTAATATTAGGAATAGCCCAAATAGAAAAATCCCTTTAAGGCTCCTTCTATAAACAATTAAGAATATTGATAAAAAACATAATAAAGGAAACAATGCCAGGGCTAAATTTTCAATATCTAAAGTATTCAGGAAATAATCCGTGGATAAATAATCAGCAAAAGAAAAAAATGAAAACAAGGCTTTGGGAATCACGTACAATCTTTCAGAAAGAGAAAAGGAAAAATAATTTATTAATCTGTCCGAAGAACCGCCAAGCAAGTATAACTTATAAGCAGAATAGACAAGAAGAAACGCAAGATGAAGTATATAATCTTTTACCTTAAAACTGTAATTCTTATCCTTCAAATAGAAGACCATGAAAACAATTAAAAACGCAAAAACAAGTCCAGCTTCCTTAAACATCAGTGACAACAGAAACAGTGCTGCGGAAATGTATTTGTATAATCGCTTTTCTTTATCAATATATAAAAGCATAGACAACATACTGAGCATTCCTAAAATACCTGCTTGCGTGTCATGTCTGCAAACCATCCATAATAATGAATGAAGATTATTAGGGAATAGAAGAATCAAAACGAAATACAGGTATGACAGATACTTGTCTCTGGTAAGATATAGCAATATCAAAGATGGAATTAGTGCAAATAATAAATACAGTATCAGGTTATGAATAATAGGGATAATGAAATTTCCTGCATTCAGCTCAAAAAACTTCGTAAGGACTATATCCAAACATAAAGTCAGCGACCATAACGGCCTGAAAAGTAGGCTGTTATGAAATTTGATATTACTTGTAAACTTGTCCTTTAGTGTTGATATGTTTGCTGAATTACTTGCCACATAGTCGTCAGAAAGAAAACCGGTCTGCAAAATTCCGCTTACCATAAGAAACGCCAAAAATACAAATGTAATAATTATATAACCTGTTATTGTTTTGTTTCTTTCAGACATTTTGATTTATAAGGTCTTTAAGAATTCTTTTAAACTTACCTGCTCTCAATGTATCTGTTGAAAATAGCATTGAGTACTTGTACCCGCGGTATTTTCTCTGTATCGATCCTGGAAGGTGAGCAAGAAGTATATGTTTAAAATTCTTCATAATATAACATCTTGAAAAATGATTCCGGGCTTCTCTTATATCACCGTAATAGTACTCGATTTTCCCGAGCAATCCGTTAAGTTCTTTGGTGTCTTCTACCCCGCTATTTATAAGATTCTGTACCAATAATTTTTTTAGCTCACCGTTAAAATATTGTTTGTTTCTATCTTCAGTTCTTAATTCAGAAAATACAAGAAACTCCGGAATACAGTGAAACACAGCTTTTCGGGATAGTCTAAGCCATAGTTCATAGTCTTCATTAACATCCATGTTTTCATTATAACTCATTACTTCCTCAGAAATTTTCTTTCTGAAAACTACAGAAGAATGATTTATCGGATTCAGGTACATAAGTCTTTGCTTTATTTCTATATCTGTCTCAGGACTTTTCCAGTATCTTAATCTCATGTTCTTATTGTAAAATATTGACCATGTGAATAAAATATCAATGCTTTTATTATTTTTCAGATAATTTACCTGCTTTTCAAGTTTATCCTTGAAAAATAAATCGTCCGAATCAATTCTTGCTACATACTCTGTTTCTGCTTTTGAAATCCCAAAGTTAGAAGCCGTAGAACGCCCCTCGTGCTCACAGACATAATATTTTATCCTGTCGTCTGTAAATGAACGGATTATAGAATCGCTGCCATCAGTAGAACCGTCATTTACAATGATGAAATTGAAGTTCTTGTAAGACTGGTTAAGAACACTCTTAATTGAAGCCCCTACAGTATTTTCGGAATTATATACCGGCATTAGTACAGTTATTTTATCTTCAAATAATCCCATGATAACGCCTATTTCTCTTTGAGTATTTCCGAATACAATTCATTGTGTTTGCTTATCATATTCGTTAAAGAATATTCCTGCATTAAATTTTCTTGAATAAAATTAGCATCTTCATTTCCTGAATATTTTTGAATGGCTTGTTTAAGCTTAGCCCTAAGTTCATCAAGGTTTTCGGGTTCATAAACTATAAGATTCTTTGCAACTTTCAGCACCTCATCATAGCCTTCAAAAGATGAAGTAATTACTTTACAACCACTAAAAAGTGCCTCAAGAAGAACAATTGGAGTACCTTCTTTTATAGAATTAAACACGAAAATATGTGCCTTCTTGAGTGTATCTCTGTAGTCTGATTTTGGATTAACAAATTTTACAGCACCGCCTTTCGCATTATTTAAATTCTTTAACTTTTCCTCTAATTCACCCTCACCTGATATAAAGAAGTCACATAATCCGGGAAGCTCTTTACTTATAATATTTGCCGCATTTATGTAAACATCCATTGACTTTTCTTCAGTATATCTTGAGGCTGAAAAAACAATAAGCTTTTCGTTTTGATTTTTTTGCTTCGGTATATACGTTTCAGAAATTCCCTGTTTTATAATTCTTATTTTGTTTGCTGATATTCCCAGAGATAAAAGATGATTTCTTATCCTCTCAGAAAGAACGACATAATAATCTGCATTAAAATGATTTAACCTCCCTGCTTCTTTCAAAATACCGTGGTTTGTCTGAACAGTTTTTGTTCTTTTAAATACAGCTGCTTGTCGGGAAATATTTGCCGCATAATGATTATGGGAGTGTATTATTCCAATGTTATACTGATTTATAATCTTCCTTACAAAAAACACCGAACGTATAATCGAGAGAATATTTCTTCTCGAATGAAGCAAATTATCATTAATAATAATATTACACTTGTAAAATTCATCAATCCCCTCTTCTTTTTTACCGCACAAAAGAATAAAATTATAGTTCCCGTATTTCTTGTCAAATCCATTTACAAGATTCTTTATATGGTTCGAAACCCCGCATACATGCTTAAGTTCATTAGTAATTATTAAAATATTATTATTCATGCCGTCAACATACCTTGTGTAAATAATGTTTAAGATAATAATCCCGGTATACATTATCCCATCTAAATATACCAAGATTAGGTTTCGACTTTAACGTAACTTTGTTACTTATCAATGAAGATATAATCAATGAAAGCTTCTTGATATCACCGTATTCAACGATTGAGCATTCCGCAAAACTACTGACTATTTCACTTATTCCTGTTTGAAATGTAAGCACCGGATACATACCGCAGGAAATGCCTTCAAGCACGGCAATGTTAAACTGGTCATATTCACCGGATGCAACAATAATATTTTTGTTTAATAGAAAATAAGAAAGTTCTAATGGTTTAAGCTTTTTTATAAATATGACTTTGGACAAATTATTAATTTGGTAATCCGATGAACTTTTATTATCGGTTATAATATACAAGGTAAAACTCAAATCGACAAGCGATAATGCATCCAAAAGAAAATCCCCTCCCTTTTCTTTACGTTCTAAATCGCCAATAAAAACTATTGAGTTAATTTCTTTTTCCACATTTCCTTCCTGTAACTTAAGAAAACAATCGTCCAACCCGTTTCTTGCAGGTTTTAATTTGAATTTATTAATTCTGTAATAATAAAGTATAATAGTCTTTGACCTGTCAGAAAGATAAAATACGATATCACTCAGATACATAATCGCCGATTCTGTAATTACGTTTTTTATAACACTGAATAAACTTTCCTTGTTGTAATATTTATTTTCATGTCTTATTATTCCATTAGCGGTGTAATAAATTTTGCAGCGTGTAATCAGCTTCAATATAAAAATAAAAGAAGTATATCTCTCGAACGAAAGTATGTGTATTATTTCAGGATTTAGTTTATATAAATGAATGAGCATCCTAAAAATTCCGAACCGCATCACCTGACTTTTATTAGCTTCTGTAATTTTCTCAAATCCAAATAATTTTTTAAAAAGGCCGTATTTGCTCCCGTCTCGAAAATAATCAATAAATACTGTCTGCTCGGTTTGAGCGTATTCTGAAAATACCCTTTTGCAAACCTTCTCCGGTCCGGTCAGGATTTCGTTTTCATTATACCTACCCGCAAAGATAACTTTAATATTTCTTTCTTTCGATATACTCAACTAATTTATTAAGTTTCAACTTGTACCTGAGAAAATTCTTTATATGAAAGTACTTTCCATATCTTTCAAGAATCGCTTTCTCTAATTCTATGGGCTCTTTAGAAATCAGGACAACACAAAATTTTCTGCCCGTATTATCCCTGAAATATTTAATTATTCTGTGTTGATAAATATTAAAGTCGCTGCTTGACCAAACGCTTTTATGCTCTTCATATTTATTCTTATTCTTTTCAGTTTGTTCCCAATATGCTCCCAAAGGAATATTTATCAGTACGAATTGTGATAAAGTAAGTGCTTTTTCAATCAACATTAATCCCATGTTCTTTTCAAAATGCTCAATCACATCTCCGAAAATAACAAGGTCATATTCGCATATACATTTATTTATCCATCCATAACCTTCTTCAATATATATATTAGAATAAAAGTAATGATGATATGGCTTTATATAATCTGCATACACCTCAACTCCGTCAATCTGACGTTTCCATGCTCCTGTATAATTTTCATCGTCCCAGATTTCAAGAAATTCTCTGGCGAGAATACCCCATCTACCAAAACCCATGCCAAAATCTAATATTTTGTAGGGATTTATGGTTTTTATTATTTCAATTACATAAGATATATTCTGCCAGTTTGATGTTCCCATTTTATGCCAGTCCTTTATATTTAATAATTGCAAAATCTCCTGTTAATATAATAATCTCGGTCACTATCGTAACAAAAGCCGCCCCAATAATACCAGAAACTGGTATGACGAATAAATTTGCTGTTAGATTAAACAAGAATCCAATTATAGTTATATAGAGGTTTTCTTTATACATTCCCGCTCCGTTTAAAGCTGTTCCGGTTAGGTTGTTAAGAGATAGAGGAATAATTGCAAAAGCAAGAACCCTGAGTATTAATGCGGATTCAGAGTATTTATCAGTATAAAGAAATACAAGCAATATATCAGCAAATACTAACAGCATGATTAAAATCAACGAACTAATAACAAGAAACAATTTTGAATATTTAACAATAAAATTCCGCATTTCAATTTTATCCCCTGAATATGATGTTGCTTTTGTAAGACCTCCCACAAGCATAAAACTAAACGCTATAGTTGAGGATTTCATCACACCATACGCTATGCTGTAAAAGGATAGCTGTTCCAGGCTTACAAGCTTTGAAATCAAAAATACATCTATCCTGTCATAAAGGAAATTAAAAACAGTTGCAAGCCAGAGAGGAAAGACAACTATAATTAGTTTTGTGAAATTACCAAACCTGATATTGGAAAACTTAAGCCCCCCGGGAAACTGACCCGAAGCAAACGATAAGATAATAATGAATAAAAAATTACCCGCAAGGAATGTGTATATAATTCCAAAACTGTTATTCCAGAACATGTATACTATAAAGAATACCACAATTGTTATTATTCTGAGAACCGCGGTTATAGAAAATATAGTCGAGTATTTTTGCTGTCCTTTTAAAATTCCGGTTAGAAGCAATTCGTTTGATATGAATGCAAAAAGAACCAGTAAAAGTAATTTGGATTCAATACTCGACGACGGATAAACTACCATGAAAATTATTACGGATATAATAGAAAATGGGATTAATAACAGCAGGTTTACAGAGAAAATAGATGTTAAACCTTCATTTCCCTTTTGGGGATTCAGCGCAGCTTCTCTTTGGATATGTATAGGTAATCCAAAACCGAATAAAGTTACCATAAGATTTGCAGATGTAAAAACAATAATAATACTTCCGTATAAATCGGGTAATAAAGATCTGGCTAAGAGTGTCCAGAAGACAAAATAATAAATCTTATCAACAATCTGAGTGTATAAAATATGACTGTTCTCTTTAAATATTTTTATTGAACCAGTATAATTCATGTCAGTTTATAAATTCAATTCTTTTCACTCATAAAATATGTATATTTGAACAATATTTGTAACTGATCCAATGGACATATTTCTATATTGTATATATATAGGCATTTTTTTTATAACGCTGCATTATTTATCCTTCAATAATAACAGATTATATTTTTTATTTAAAGCCATATTACTTGCTTCATTTATAATTACGTTGGTTTTTGTGGTTTATATTTTTATTGAAAACCAATCAGATATTCAGCATGAAAGAATTCGGTTGGTTTTTGATAGGGTAGTATCATCTGAGATAATGCTTTCATTAATAAGTTTTTCTCTCGTTTTTTCAATGATAAGCTGTAAAAATGAAAATTTGAAAATTAAATATACAATTCTAAGTATTTGTGTAATTACACTGCAGACTTTTTTACTGATGTATTTAAAAACAAGAACAAGCTGGATTGCATTTATTATAATCCTTATGTTATTTATGTATTTCATTTTCTCATCTCATAAGCGGGAGGTAAATTACAAAAGACTTTTTCTTTCATTAATAATAGCAATATGTTTTTCTGGTATTATTTATTGGGTAGTCCCGCATAATAACGAACAGGAAAGAAGTGGACTTAAAGATACTTTCTTAAGTATGATTGATGAAGATTATTATACAAGTAAATCAAGAATAAGCTTTTGGAACGCATCGTTAAAAATGTTTAAGGAGAACCCGCTTACAGGGATTGGTCATGGAAACTGGCAAGGATTATACCCGAAATATGACGAACATTCTTACACTGATGCAACCATCGGAATGAACTCTGCGGTGAATCCGCATAATGAATACCTTGAAATACTGGCTGAGTATGGTATTTTTGGATTAGTAATTTTTACCGGCTTTATTTTCACAGGGATCTATCTTCTATTTAAAAACGTCAAGAAAGAAATACTTATCATGCCATTTTTACTTATGGCTGTAGGGATTACCATAGCTATGTTCTTTTCATTTCCCTCCGAAAATGTTTGGGCCTTTTCTCTTTTTATTATTTCTTTAGCCGTCGGTTACTCGGACCTTTACAATAGATTAAAGAAAAATTTCTCAGTTCTGAGATATTCGATAATTATTGGTCTCGCTCTTTTTATATTAGGTGTTTGGTTTGGAATTAATAAATACACTAATGAGAAAACTTATCTTGAAGCCATGCAATTGAAAGCAAATGGACAGTATACTCGCATGCTTGAGAAATTGAACGAGGTTTCAGATACATATTATAAGATAGATATGAATAAGATGCCTGTCGATTTTTACAGAGGAGTTGGATATTTCGAACTTGGGTATTATGAAAAGGCTCTCGAAAGTTTCAAGAATTCACGAGAATTAATGAAGTACTATCCTGTAATCATGAACAACGAAGCAGGAGCGTTTTATATGCTGGGTAATACAAAGAAAGCAGAAGAGCAATATCTTGAAATAAGAAGTTTGTTTCCGGATTATATTGAACCGCAAATAAATCTGCTTTCTTTATACACAAACGAAGGAAGAAAAGATGATGCTTTTAATTTGTTGAAAGAACTTGAAAACAAAGAATTGAATACAAAAGATATTAAGAATTATAGTGTTTTTTTAAAAATTAAGGATTATCTTAAATCTAATAATCAATATTGAGAAATGAAGAAGCTATTATTTTTAATTTTAATTTTATTAAATACCGGATTACTATTTTCCCAGGTGCTTTCAAGAGTTGTTCCGGATACTGGAAAACAGGGAAAAACCTTTCCTATCAGAGTATATGGAACGGGAACAGAATGGACACTGTCACCTTATTTTGAAATATTTTTTGATAGTATCGGAATAAACACTAATAGTGTTGTAATAATCAATGATACAACTTTATCCGGAAACATTATTATTGACGGAAAAGCTTCAACGGGTTACCATAAATGCACTGTTGCAGACCAGTTTTCTAATTTGTTCTCAAAGGATTCAGCTTTCCTTGTTTTTCTGAATATTCCTGTTGCACCGACACCTTTACTGCCGCTTAATAACTCACTGAATCAGCCGATTACACCGTATTTCCTCTGGGACAGTAATTTCTATGCCGTCAGTTACAGGATTCAACTTTCTACGGATATCGGTTTTGGAACTGTAACTTACGACACAACTTTAGCAAACACCCCATTTGTTATAAGGCAGGGTGTACTCGGGCACGATGTAAAATATTACTGGAGATTAAAGGCTTATAATGCTATGGGTGAAAGTCCGTGGTCAACTGTGTTTAATTTTACAGTAGGACCGGTTGGAATTATAAATATTTCGAATGAGATTCCATCTGAGTTCAAGCTTTTTAATAACTATCCGAATCCTTTTAATGCTCAGACAAAAATAAAGTTTCAGATACCTAAGGATGGAATTGTGAGGCTTAGAGTTTATGATGTTTCTGGAAAGGAGGTAAGTGAGATCGTAAATAATAATCTAAAAGCAGGGGTATATGAGTTGAACTGGAATTCCGGAGTACTTGCTTCCGGAGTTTATTTTTACTTAATTGAAACAACAGAGTTCAGGGATGTAAAAAGAGCCGTGATTTTAAAATAAAATTTTCTTTCTGTGAAATGTGAAAAAAACATTTATTTTTTGCATTTTTGACTTGACTTTTTTATGTAAATTATCTATTTTATTTTGTAAATTTGATTTGCCTTTTAGCAGAACAAATTAGTTTGTTGTTCTAATAAAACCTCGAAAACAGTGAAATATATAAGGATCAATATTATGTTTATGAATAGGTTAATTGACATTAATGCTTGTATAAACAATAAATTAATAACGATTATTTATTAGTTATTTATTAATTATTTACTACTTTTCTACTGTTTCTTTACTCAAATTCTACTTATTTACTACTTATCCTCTATTTATCTTTTACTTGTGCTCTAAACCTTGCATATAGCCTGCCTTAAACTTCGCTGTACACCCGCTATTATTATACTTTAAAAATCATATTTTAACATTTCATTTTTTGTACTTTTTGTTTAGTTTTATACATGGCAAAAGTGAGGGATACACATTTAGGTAATGTACAAGGGCAGATTGGTTCTCTTGTTTATAAAATGCGCGGAACAAAGAAATTTGTCGGTGCCGCCCCCAAAAAATCAACTAAGCCGGATACCGAATCTGCAAAAGCCGTTTTAAGTTCAATGGGCGTGGTTTCAAAATTTGCGTCGGCAGTCTGCAAAATCAATAAACTAAAGAAGGTCTGGAAAGTTTATGTCTCAGAATTTAGTAAAGAATATCAATACATTGAAAGCTCCACTTTCAATAAGGTTGTCGCTGTTAATCGCAAATTGTCTTCAAACAATTATCTGAGCACAAAAGCAATGCTCACTCCGGAAAATATTTATGACATAAAGATATTAAATTATGACATTAATTCATCAAAATTTAATTTAGAATTTGGAGCGGAAAAAAGCCTGCTTGATGATTTTAAGCCTCAATGTGATTTCTTCCTGTTAATTCATCTTTCCTATCCTCTCGAGAAAAAAACCAATAAAATTAAGGATAATCACAAATTCATTATCCTTAAAAAATCTGAAAGTGCTTTCAAGTTTGAAGAAAAAGGTAATACATTCTCTTTTCCTTTTGAAAAGTCTTATAAAAAAGTATTGGATGAATTCAGCAAGGCGATGGTATTCTTTTCAATCGTATTTTACGAAAACGATGTTCCGGTACTATGCGAAAATGCTGAGGGTTTTATCTTAAAGGGTTTTGAACTCCATGAGGCAGACGTAAAAGAACACGAAAGAATAAAGAGTATTAAAACAAAGAAGCAGATTAAATCTGAAAAAGCTAAAGAAAACCCCGATTTCCAATCCGCAATTGTATAATAATCGCTATCTCAAGCAAGAAGAGGGCGAATATTTCCCGAATATTGTGTTTTAAACTTTTATTTTCATTTGCTTTGGTAAGATATTTCTAAAAATAAAAACTACTAAATTTATATATATTATTGATAGAAGAAAATTGTTAAATTTATGGATGCAAATGAGATGACTTCAATATTGATGTTCCCCGTTATCTATAAACTATTATAATTGATACGATACCTCAAATACATATAAGCAATATTATAGCATACAGAAAAACAATTTACGTTTAATTAATTATAAGGAGTCCACATTAAAATGTCCACAAGGAAAAAAGTTACAATTGATGGAAATGAAGCCGCAGCTTATGTAGCACATCAGACCAATGAAGTAATAGCAATCTATCCAATTACACCTTCCTCCCCCATGGGTGAATTTTCTGATGCATGGTCGGCAGTCGGTCAGAAAAATATCTGGGGAACAATTCCGGTAGTTTACGAAATGCAGAGTGAAGGCGGAGCCTCAGGTGCAGTTCACGGGGCGCTTCAAAGCGGTTCACTTACAACAACATTCACAGCATCACAGGGTTTACTTCTGATGATTCCAAATATGTATAAGATAGCCGGTGAATTAACTTCAACGGTGTTTCACGTTACAGCCCGTTCATTAGCAGCGCAGGCATTATCAATATTTGGGGATCACGGCGACGTTATGGCAACAAGGCAGACAGGGTTTGCGATGATTTGTTCGAATAACGTTCAGGAAGTTATGGACTTTGCTTTGATATCTCAGAAAGCATCCCTGGAGTCAAGGATTCCATTCCTTCATTTCTTTGATGGTTTCAGGACTTCGCATGAAGTAGTTAAGATTGAGCAGCTTACTGTAGAAGATTTGAAAGCTATGGTTGATGACAACTATGTTAAAATGCACAGGGCAAGAGCGTTGACTCCTGATAATCCTTTTATAAGAGGTACTGCTCAGAATCCCGACGTATATTTCCAGGGAAGAGAAACTGTAAATAAATTTTATAACGAATGTATCGGTTTGACTCAGAAAGCAATGGATAAGTTTTTTGAGATAACGGGCAGAAGGTATAACTTGTTTGATTACTATGGTCCAAAGGATGCCGAAAGGATAATTATTCTGATGGGTTCGGGTGCAGAAGCGGCAGAAGAAACTGTTGATTACCTGAGCGGAAAGTTGGGAGAGAAAGTCGGCTTGCTTAAGGTAAGACTTTTCAGACCTTTCTCAATAAAGCATTTCGCTGAATCACTTCCAAAGACAGTTAAAAAGATAGCAGTACTCGACAGAACAAAAGAACCGGGTGCAATCGGTGAGCCGCTTTATCAGGATGTAATAACCTCACTAAGCGAAAATTGTCCGTTTGATAAAATGCCAAAGGTTGTGGGTGGACGTTACGGACTTTCATCGAAAGAGTTTACGCCTGCGATGATTAAATCTGTGTTTGATGAACTGAAAAAGGATGAGCCAAAGAATCATTTTACTGTAGGTATTAATGATGATGTTACAAAACTGAGCCTTGATTACGATAAGAATTTTGCGATAGAAATAGAAGGAATGTTCAGTGGATTATTCTATGGATTGGGTGCGGATGGAACAGTCGGCGCTAACAAGAATTCAATTAAAATTATTGGTGAGGAAACAGATAACTACGCACAAGGTTATTTTGTGTATGACTCTAAGAAGTCGGGTTCTACAACAGTTTCGCACCTAAGGTTTGGGAAGAAACCTATTAAGTCAACTTATCTTATTCAGAAATCTGATTTTGTAGCCTGCCATCAATTCAATCTCCTTGAAAAATTTGATATGCTTAAGGACTTGAAAGAAGGTGGTGTATTCCTCCTTAACAGTCCATTTGATATTAACGAAACTCTTGAAAAGCTTCCAAGACGCGTGACTAAGCAAATTAAAGATAAGAAGTTAAACTTTTATTTGATAGACGGATACTCCGTTGCGAAAGAAACAGGAATGGGTTCAAGAGTTAACACGATTATGCAAACTTGTTTCTTTGCAATATCGGGAGTGCTGGAAAAAGATGAAGCAATTGAACAGATAAAGAAATCAATTAAGAAGAGTTACGGCATGAAGGGTGATGAGATTGTGAAGAAGAACTTTAACGCAGTTGATAAGACGCTTGAGAATCTTCATAAGATAGATATCTCAACCATGAAGTTAAGCAATGTAGAAATACCACCGACAGTTTCTGATAAAGCACCTGAATACATGAAGAATACTCTTGCAAGGATAATGGAAGGGCTTGGAGACGATATACCCGTAAGTCAGATGCCTGTTGACGGAACGTTCCCATCGGCAACAGCACAATGGGAAAAGAGGAATATTGCTCTGGAAGTACCTGCATGGGATCCGGATATATGTATTCAATGCGGAAAGTGCGCTATTATCTGTCCTCATGCATCGATAAGGATTAAAGCTTATGGCGAGAAGGCACTCATGAATGCTCCTCCGACATTCAAGCACATGAAAGCAAAAGGAAAAGAATTTGAAGAAGGTACGGCATACTCGATTCAGGTTGCGGTTGAAGATTGCACAGGGTGCGGACTTTGCGTAGAGATATGTCCTGCAAAGAATAAGAAAGAAGTTAAACTTAAGGCACTTAATATGGTACCTCAGTTCCCGCTACGCGAACAGGAAAGAACAAACTGGGATTACTTCTTAACTTTACCGGAATTTGACAGAACAAAGGCAAACGTTACAACTATAAAGGGCAGCCAGTTCCTGCAGCCGCTGTTTGAATTCTCGGGCGCATGCTCTGGATGCGGCGAGACGCCATACGTAAAACTTGTATCACAGTTGTTCGGCGAAAGGTCGATAATTGCGAATGCAACGGGCTGTTCTTCAATATACGGAGGCAACCTGCCGACAACACCATGGGCAAAAAACAACGAAGGAAGAGGACCGGCATGGTCGAACTCATTGTTTGAAGACAATGCGGAATTTGGACTCGGCATGAGACTCTCCATTGATAAACACAATGAATACGGCAAAGAACTGGTGAAGAGACTTGCGTCACAGATTGGCGAGCAGTTAGCAAATGACATTCTTAATGCAGACCAGACTGATGAAGCGGGTATTCACGATCAGAGAGAAAGAGTAAAAATATTAAAGGAAAAACTTGAAAAGATAAAATCACCGGAAGCGGCAGATTTATTGACCGTTGCAGATTATCTCGTGAAGAAATCTGTATGGATAATGGGAGGTGACGGATGGGCTTACGATATTGGTTACGGCGGTCTTGACCACGTACTCGCATCGGGAAAGAACGTTAACATCCTTGTGCTTGACACAGAGGTGTATTCAAACACAGGCGGACAGATGTCGAAGGCAACGATGCTTGGTGCAGTTGCAAAGTTTGCGGCATCGGGCAAACCTGTAGCAAAGAAAGACCTTGGCATGATGGCGATGAATTACGGCCATGTTTATGTAGCAAAAGTTGCGATGGGTGCTAACGATACACAAACTCTGAGAGCATTCCTCGAAGCGGAGTCATACAACGGACCTTCGATAATTATTGCATACTCGCATTGTATAGCTCACGGAATAAACATGCAGAAAGCACTTGAGAGCCAGAAAGCAGCAGTTGATTCATCTTACTGGACGCTGTTCCGTTACGACCCGAGAAATGCAGCACAGGGTAAGAACCCATTAAAGCTTGACTCCGGAGCGGCAAAGATTAAGTTTGAAGATTACGCTTATAAAGAAACAAGATACAAGATGCTTACGAAATCAGAACCCCAGCATGCAGCAGACCTTATGAAACTCGCACAGCAGGCGGTTGACGAGAAATGGAAGATATATGAGAAAATGGCGAAAGATTCAGACAACAAACAATAATTAAATTTTAAAACATAAATTATAACAGAATGGATTTATCAACAACATACATGGGGCTGAAGTTAAAGAATCCTATAGTTGCTTCAGCATCGCCGCTGTCAAAGACCGTTGATATGGTTAAAAAACTTGAGGATGCGGGCACTTCGGCAGTTGTCGTTTACTCTTTATTTGAAGAGCAGATAAAGCATGAGGAAAATGAACTTGACCATTATATGTCTTATGGAACGGAGAGCTTTGCGGAAGCACTAAACTACTTCCCTGCTGCGGGCGAGTTTAATCTTGGACCTGACCAATATTTAAAGCACATCAGTAATTTAAAGGGCGCCGTGGATATTCCTGTTATCGGTAGTCTAAACGGTATTTCGGCGGGCGGATGGATGAAGTACGGCAAACTCATTGAGCAGGCTGGAGCAGACGGACTGGAGTTGAATGTTTACTACTTAGCTACCAATCCCGAAAAAGACGGCACAATAATAGAGGAGATTTATTTAAGAGACTTAAACAAACTTAAGAAGTCATTAAAGATTCCTGTAGCAATGAAATTAAGTCCGTATTTTTCATCGATGTCGAATATGGCTGTGAAGCTTGACAAAGCTGGTGCGGACGCGCTTGTGTTGTTTAACAGGTTCTATCAGCCGGATATAGATTTAGAGAACCTTGAAGTAGTTCCGAATCTTGACCTCAGCAGCAACTGGGAGATGAGACTTCCTTTAAGGTGGATAGCGATTCTTTATGGCAAGGTGAAAGCTAATCTTGCTGCAACAACAGGCTTACATACTTTCGAAGATGTATTAAAGATGGTAATGGCTGGTGCGGATATAACCTGCATGACATCAGAACTGCTCGCGAACGGGATTGAAAGAGTGACTGAGATACTTAAAGAAGTTGAGCAATGGATGACGGAAAAAGAATATGATTCAATTGAGCAGATGAAGGGAAGCATGAGCCAGAAATCGGTCGCAGACCCGGGTGCTTTTGAAAGAGCTAATTACATGAAGGCATTGAATAATTATAAACTGCTTATATAATATTAAAACAGAAAAGGGGCTTCAAAGCCCCTTTTTTATTTCGTGTTAGAATTAATCAGTTGTTACTTTTCATTAAATCCTGAAGAACATCGTAGAGCCTGCTCCATGCGTCTTTAGTCTTTTCATCAAAATCTTTACCCAGAACTTTATCGAATGCAAACATTAACGATTTCTTAAAGTTGGAATATTGTTCGGGTGCTACACCATAGTCAACATGCCTGCTGCCCATACTTTGTATAGCGGGCATTATAATGTGAATATTATTAAGACCTTCAACGACTGTTTTAATCATCCTCATGAATGTTCTCGCCTGTTCGCTCATATCGCCTTTGAATATTTTTGTGACCTCAGGTGAAGTTTCAAAAAGATGCTTGTAAAGGATATCGCCTGTTTCCTGATATTTGTCAGAGAGCTTGCCGAAAGAATCCTGAATAAGTTTTATATCTTCTTTGGATAAAATATCCCATTCTGCCATTTTTATTATTCCTTATAGTATTAATAGTTTTATTAGATAAACAAAATATGAAATTTAGAGATAAAGATTAAGAGAAAAGGTAATTCAGGGACAAAAAATGAACCGGGACTGCAGTAAAAGTCTCAACCCTAAAGGGGAGACAATAATTACTCTTTAAAGAGTAGGAGTCGTGCTCCAGGTGATCGCTAAAGCGTCACAATGCCTAAAAGGCTACGTCGCAGTCAACCGGTTCAAATGTAATTTAGTCTTTAAAATTTGATTTGTCAACATAAATTGGTGATGCGATAAAATTTCCGTACAGTTATTTACTGTCTGCTACGAGCAGAGAAAGAACACATAATTAAAGCAAGGCAAAAATATGCGTAGATTATGCGCACTTTATGCGCACTTTCAGCGCACTTATAAATTTAAATTAGAGAACAGGTGAAAAAAATGATGGATGCCAATACAAGTATATATTTTTTTCAATTGATTAAATTAATTTTTTTCTATATGTTTCCAAAGAGTACTATCTTTATAAGAATAGATAACTTTTTTTCTTAATTTAATAACTACCTAAAAGTGCAAAATTTAGACAAAAAGATTTCTGGGAAGGCACCTTACACATAATATATTTTTATGACAAAATCTAAAGTAATCTTATTAGACTATGAATAAAACAATTTCTATTTTACTCGTTTTTATTTTTGTTTCGATGAATTTTAAAGCTAATGCACAATGGTTGCAGAGTGATGGATTATACGGTTGTGAACATGTTTATTCCCTTACAACACTCGGAAATAACATATTTGCCGGGATAAATAATGAAGGTGTCTTTATCTCAACAAATAATGGTTCTTCGTGGACACAGACCACTTTTAACAACAAATCTATTAATTCACTCGCTGCACTCGGCAATAATATATTTGCCGGATCATCACAAATTTATTTCTCTTCAAATAATGGTAATAGTTGGTCCCAATCTTCTTTAAATATTAATATAGTTGAGGCTTTTACCGTTAACGGAAACAAAATTTATGCTGGAACAGATAGTGGCGTTTTTATATCAACTAACAGCGGAATCAGTTGGTCTCAATTTGGATTAAAAAATAAACATGTTACTGCACTGGCGATATACGGAAATAATATCTATGCCGGAACGGATCATTTTGGCGGCATTTATCTCTCCACGAATAACGGAATTAACTGGTCTCATACTGCATTAAATTGCCAAAAAATTTATGCTTTCATATCACTTGATAACAAAATATTTGCGGGAGCATTAAACAACCCATCCGGTACAGGTGGTATTTATGTATCAAGTAATAATGGAAATAATTGGTCTCAATCTTCATTAACTAATAATACGGTTTGCGCTTTTGCTGTTTACGAAAATAGTATTTTTGCAGGAGTTTACGATAATCCAATTGGTTCGGGCGGCATCTATAGATCGACTGATAATGGAATGAGTTGGATACAATCTACAATAATAAATAAATCGGTTCGTTCCTTAGTTGTTAACGGAAATAATATATTTGCTGGGGTTGATAATTACGGCGGCATTTACATCTCTAATAATAACGGTATTAGCTGGTCTCTAACTTCATTAAATAAACTAGATGTTAGGTCTTTTACGAAACTTGGTAATAAAATTTTTGCTGGGACAGAATATAGTGGTATCTATCTATCAGAAAATGATGGCGCTTTTTGGTCTCAGACATCATTGAGCAATAAATCTGTTCACTCCCTTTTAACACTTGGCTCAAATATCTTTGCAGGAGCAACAAGTTATTCTACTCAAAAAGGTATTTATCGATCAACAAATGAAGGTTTTACTTGGGCTCAGACTGGTTTAAATAATCTTTATATAACATCTCTTGCTGCACTTGGAAATAGTATTTTTGCAGGAGTAGACAATGTTCCATCTGGTGTGGGCGGCGTCTATATTTCAATTAATAATGGCTCTGATTGGATTCAAACGGGGTTAACTAATAAACCCGTCACATGTATTATGATAAACGGAAATAATATATATGCAGGAACATATGTTTTTGGTAATAGTACGGGTGGAGTATATTTTTCCACGAACAACGGCATAAATTGGTCTCAAATTGGTCTAAATAATAAATCTGTTTCTCCGCTTGCGACATTCGGAAATAACATTATTGCAGGCACAGTAGATTTAACTTCTAATCAAAGGGGTGTTTATCTCACATCAAATAATGGTGAAAGTTGGTACCCAATTGGATTGAATAATAGATATATTCATTCACTTTTAACACTCGATAATAATATTATCGCAGGAACAGATAGTGGTGTATATCTATCATCTGATGTTGGCGTAAATTGGTTTAATAAAAACCAAGGTTTCGATTGTATTCCTAATGTAAATGCTTTATTAAAAACAAACAATTATCTATTAGCAGGAACAAATTCTTATTCCGTATGGAGACGCACTTATACCGAAACTATAGGTATTACTCAAATATCAACTGAAATACCTTCATCGTTTTCATTATCTCAGAACTATCCGAACCCGTTTAATTCGACAACGAAAATAAAATTTGATGTCGCCATGGATTCCCGCTTTCACGAGAATGACAATGTTGTATTGAAAGTGTATGACGTGATGGGCAGCGAAGTACAAACTCTCGTGAATGAATCTCTTAAGCTTGGAGTGTATGAAGTATCTTTTGATGGTTCACAACTAACAAGCGGTGTTTATTTTTATAAATTGATAACCAGCGGATATACCCAGACAAGAAAAATGTTGATGATAAAATAGTATCTAATGATATTATCTGAAAATTATTTAAAAAATCATATCCAAAATCAAGACTTGTTTTACACCTTAAAACTGTTAAGTTTGTAAATAAATAATAATTATAACAAAGATAACTTATTAGGTATTTTATTATAATGGCAAGCAAGTAATTGATACAATAAAGGAAACTTATGCAAAGTAATAAAATATAATTAGAAAAAGAGAAAAATAAAATATATGTGGGATTTAATATATAAAATAATAGAAAATAATGGGGTATGGGCTCTTATTGGTGTAGTTGTTGGTATTGTTGGTAATGTTTTTATTAGATTGATACGTGACATATTACATAGAAGGAGGGTTAAAAAAGCTTTGCGAAATGAGTTGATAAGAAATTTGTATACAATTGTACTTAAAAAGGATATTATACGTCAGATTATTGAGAACTTAAAATGCAAACAAATATTATCTGGCAAAAGTGTTAATTCTGCAAGCAATGTTTACAATAAGCATTTATCTATGCTATCGATATATCTTAATAAAGTTGAGAACGATAACCTTCATATAATTTATGAACATTTAAGACATAATGATAAATTTATGGATGAATTTGAAACCCGACTTAGATATGATATTGACAGTAAACGTATAAATGATGTATGGTTGAAACACGAAAATGAATTTAAAGATATAAATGCAGATTATGACAAAATACAATCTTTAATAAAAGATTACTTAAAAAATAAGCCCAAAGATATTTTTGCTGACATAAAGGTAATCTAAAATAACTAATTCTTTTATCATATCTTACCTCATGACGGGATTTTTAATAATCATAAATAAGGGAAAGTAGAAAATGATTTCATATTTCAAGACTTGCAAATATTGTTCAATATATATAAGTTTGTAATAGTTCTTTAGAATAGAGTATTGGGGTGCTGCCCTGCTAAAAGCAGGGATGCTGAGAATAAACCCTTAGAACCTGACGGATAATGCCGGCGTAGGAAATTACTACGGATTTTGACGCTTAAATTTTTTCACTTTATCAGGTTCGGAAAAGGTTTAAGCGTTTTTTATTTATGGAAATTTAAAATGAAAAAGTTATTAATGATGTTGACAGGATTTATATTCCTGAATTCCGTTTCATATTCACAGTCTGATGAATCGGATACATCAAAGTACAAGACTGAAACGATTGAGGTGAATGCATTGCTTGGAGTGGAGCGTGAGACACCTATTACATTTCAGAATATCGGGAGAGAGAAAATAGAAGAGAGATTCTGGATGCAGGATTTGCCGATGTTCTTAAACGGTAACACGAGCGTAAATGCTTATTCGGAATCGGGAGCTTCAGTGGGATATTCCTACTTTTCGATAAGAGGATTCGACCAGAGAAGGGTTGCTATACTAACAAACGGAGTTCCTCAGAATGACGCAGAAGACCATCAGGTTTACTGGGTTGATTTAGCCGATATAACTTCATCCATTGAGAACATACAGATACAGAGAGGAATAGGAACGGCACTTTACGGAACGTCGGGAATAGGCGGGGTTATAAATTTGCAAACGATAAACTATTTTGATAAGAAGTTTATAAATTTCAGTGCGGGTTACGGGGATTATAACTCAAAAAGGTATTCGATGGAATATTCTTCGGGGCTGACTGAGTCGGGATTTGGTTTTTATAGCAAGCTTTCAAAGACTCAGAGCGACGGTTACAGGGATTTATCATGGTCAGACCATTGGTCATTTTTTCTGAGTGCGGGAAAGACATTCGGTTCTAACTCAGTTTTGAAATTCAATGCGTATGGAAGTCCAATAAAGAATCATCTTGCATATTTGGGAGTAACAAAAGATTATCTCGACGGAAAGATAACGGGTGACGCAAGAAAGGACCGCAGGTACAACTTCCTGAATTTTGACAATGAGACGGACAACTATTTTCAGCCGCATTATGAACTTGTTTTTAACACACAGCCATCAAAGAATGTGATGATTTCTAATACGCTGAGTTACATAAGGGGTGAAGGATACTTTATTACGAATTATCCTGTTTATTACGGATATGATTTTTCTTATTTCAGATTAAATCCTTTCTTTACGAGTGATTCGAGTGTTTATAATTCATCATATTACAGAAGAAATCCAGACGGTACGCTTTATATAGAGCCGGGGAAGGGCTACGTGATTGACAAATCGGATTTGGTAACTAATTTATATGTAAACAACAATGATTACGGATGGTATCCAAAAGTTCAGATAAAACATAATGGCGAGAAAGGAACGCTTGTAATAGGCGGCGAGGCAAGAATTCACAATTCGGAACATTACGGAGAAATAACATACGGAAGCGCACTGCCTCAGGGTACTCCCGATAATTATCAATACTACTACTATGAAGGAAAGAAGAATACGTTTTCAGTTTTTGCAAACGAGGTATATCATATAACCCCGAAATTGACGGGAATGTTAGGACTGCAGTTTGCTTATCACAGATATAGCATTGCAAATGACAAGTACAAGCCCTATGAATTTAATGTAGATTACAACTTTCTTACTCCGAGAGCAGGACTTAACTATAACATTGATGATAACTTCAGAGTGTTCGGTAATTTTTCAATGGCTAATAGAGAGCCGAGACTGAAGGATATATACAACGCTGAAGACCCTTACTCCAAGCCGAATTTCAGGGTAATTGACACATTAAACAACATATATGAAGACCCATACGTTAAGCCGGAGGAGATGCTGAGTTACGAACTCGGAGCGGGATATACATCAAACGTATTGAAAGCTAATCTGAATCTTTACATGATGAATTTCAGCAATGAAATAGTAAGCAATGGACAACTTGACAACGTAGGACAGCCGATTAACGGGAACGCGGGTAAATCGGTTCATCAGGGGATAGAGTTTGATTTTGAACTTCGACCGTTTGTTAATTTTGCGAGTTCAAATCTTTTAAAGAACTTATATTTAACGGGTAACATAAATTTATCAGATAATTATTTTAAGGATTACAAGGAAATACTTGGTTCTGATTCGCTCGGGAATCTTATTTACGGAAATGATTATTCGGAGAATAAGATACTGCTTAATCCTTCAATAATAGCAAACCTGTCGTTGAATTACATGACGGATTTCGGCTTGAACGTTTACGTTACGGCACAGCACATCGGCAAGCAGTATCTGGATAACTCGGAAAACGAGCGGAAGAATCCAATATTAAGGAATACCGCGGGGTATGCTGATAAGTTTATAAATGCTTATACGGTTTTTAATGCGGGGATATCGTATGATGTAATGGGGTCGGTGAAGGATAAGAAGCTAAAGGGGTACTTGAGCAGTCTGGAGTTTTCGCTGAAGGTGAATAATATTTTTGACAGATTGTATGAAACGTCGGGAAGTGTTGACTGGACTGGGACGCCATACTGGATACCTGCTGCGGAGAGGAATTTTTATGTGAATGTTAAAGTGGGGTTGTAGGGATGTAACAGAACGCGGATAAACACGGATTGAGCAGATTTGCACAAATTAGAGAGGATATTATTGCCCGCGAGAAAGAGATGGAAAGATTGAAAAATATTCAGTGGAAGGTGTTTTTGGAATACCCTTTATTTGATAAAGGGTATTTTCTTTTACATCAAATTTTAAAATAAATGAATAGAATTATCGCAAAATTTGATATATTTTGAGTAAATTTAAGTGACACCTTATTTATGGAAAAATCCGTTTTACTTTTTTTAACAAACTCAAATATCCTGCTTCTGCAATAATTAATCCATTTGATTAAATAATGTTAATTAAAAATGCTGACTGCAAGATAGAGGTAAACACAGATTTTATTGAGATTACATACAACATTTATAAATAAAACGAATTAAAAAATGCCTACAAAACCCTCAAACATGAAAACTTATGAAGAGGAAGTAAAAACCTTTTCGTGGGAAATCTCAAAGAAAGAATTAGAGTACACAGATGGAGACGTTATCAACATAGGTTGGTACTGTTCAGACAGAATTTGCAAGAAAGGCAATGCAGACAAATTAGCACTGATATGGGAAAATGCTAAGTGCGAAGAGAAGAAATATACGTTTAACGATATACGACTGATTTCGAACACGATAGCAAATTTTCTAAAGAACTTAGGAGTAAAAGACGGCGAGAGAGTCTGTTTGTTCATGGACAAAATACCCGAGCTTTATATTGGATTTTTAGGAGTGCTTAAACTTGGTGCGATTGCTCAGCCTCTGTTTTCGGCATTCGGCTCAGAATCACTTTTAACAAGATTAGAAGATGCAAAAACGACTGCAATAATTACTCAGAAGAAACATTTGCCGAAGGTTAGAAACATTCTTGAAAAGATGCCATATATGAAGTATATAATAGTGGTAGATGATGATGGGAGCAAGCCATTAAGAGAAAGAGAGTATGCGCTGAACATTGAGAAAGAAAAGATGATAGAAGATTTTGAAATATTTCCGACAAAGGCAGAGACAAGGTCCGTACTTCATTACACATCGGGTACAACGGGAAAACCAAAGGGAGCGCAGCATGTTCATTATTCGCTGATATCCCAATACATTTCATCAAAGTACGTACTTGATTTAAAAGATGATGATATATACTGGTGTACAGCAGACCCGGGATGGGTTACAGGAACATCGTACGGGATAATAGGTCCATGGTCAAACGGCGTAACGCAGGTCGTGACCGAAATAGGTTTCACGGCTGACAACTGGTACAGGTTTGCTGAAAAGCAGAAGGTAACAGTCTGGTATTCGGCACCAACAGCAATACGTTCGTTGATGAAAGAAGGAACAGCAGTTGTGAAGAAATATGATTTATCGTCACTTAGACATTTAGCAAGCGTAGGCGAGCCTTTGAATGCAGAGGCGGTTTTATGGTCGCAGGAAGCATTCGGAATGATGTTTCATGATACATTCTGGCAGACAGAAACAGGTAGTATTATGGTAAGTAACTATCCGGGAATGAAGATTAAACCCGGTTCGATGGGGAAACCATTTCCGGGAATAAAAGGAACAGTTGTTGATTTAAGGACATTTCTGCCTATTGAGAAAAAGGGAATAGTCGGGATGATAGCAATTGAACCCGGATGGCCTTCAATGATAAGAACATACTGGAACAATGAAGAAACATACAAGAGCAAGTTTAAGAACGGCTGGTATCTCTGCGGAGACAGAGCAAGCATTGACGAAGACGGGTACTTCTGGTTCGTAGGAAGAGACGATGATGTCATAAACACTGCGGGACATCTTGTAGGTCCATTTGAGATTGAATCGGCACTGCTTGAACATCCCGCGGTAGCGGAGTCGGCTGTTGTTGGTAAACCAGATCCTGTGAACATGGAAGTAGTGAAAGCCTTTATAGCTTTAAAACCGGGTAACGAACCGAGCAAGATGCTTGAACTTGAAATAATGAATTTCGTAAGGAAGAAATTATCGGCACTTGCAATGCCTCAGGAAATTGAATTTGTTGATTCACTGCCCAAGACAAGAAGCGGAAAGATAATGAGAAGGCTGCTGAGAGCGAAGGAATGGGGAGAAGAAATAGGTGATACATCGACACTTGAAAATGATATGTAGAATAAATAACAGAATAAATTTTAATAAACTTAAAACGGAGTAAAAAATGGAAACAAAAGATGTAATTCTGGAATATGTCAGGAATGAATACCTTGAGGATGGAGATGACAGAGAAGTAACATACGATACGCCGCTTATATCGGGCGGGATAGTAGATTCGTTTTCTATGGTATCTTTAAAGGTGTTTTTAGAGACAAAGTATAATTTATCGATACCTGATGCAAAGGCAACACCGGAGGCGTTTGACAGCGTAAACAACATAATAACCCTGCTGAAAGAAATGGGCGTGAAGTAAGATAATTGATTTTTAAAGATTGACACACTAAAAGAACTGATTGGTTTATGATTTACACTGGTAAAGAATAAATTTTAATCATAGACAATAATAAAACGTCAGTTAAATCAGTGTGCGTTGTTGTTAAAAATAATTTTAAATTTATAGGAGTTATAGAATGGCTTATTCAGAAGTTATAAGGAAGGCACTTTTAGATGAAGTGACCGGAATAAAGACTGCCGGTTTATTCAAGGAAGAAAGAGCTATATGCGCACCACAGGATTCGGAAATTGAAGTTCAATATCCGATAGGAAGCGCTGAAAAGAGAGTGATTAACATGTGTGCGAATAACTATCTTGGGTTGTCCTCGCATCCTGATGTTGTTGCGGCAGCACACAGAGGGCTTGATCACAGAGGTTACGGCATGTCGTCAGTCAGGTTTATTTGCGGTACACAGGATACACACAAAGAACTTGAAAAGAAACTAACAGAATTTTTAGGTACTGAAGATACAATTTTATTCCCGTCATGTTTTGACGCGAATGCAGGTGTATTCGAAGCAGTACTGACGGATCAGGATGTAATGATAGCTGACAGGTTGATACATGCCTCAATAGTCGACGGAATCCGCCTTGCAAAAGCACAGCAGGATACGTTTAAGCATTCTGATATGAAGCATTTGGAAGAAAAACTAAAGCTTCATCAGGACAAGAGGATCAGACTTATCATTACAGACGGTGCGTTTTCTATGGACGGCGACCTCGCAAAACTCGACAAAATAGTTGAACTTGCAGAAAAGTACAATGCCATGGTATTTATAGATGAAGCTCATACATCAGGCTACATAGGTAAAACCG